>WQXA01000006.1 GCA_009785095.1 Candidatus Saccharimonadota bacterium
AAATTATGCGGGTTTAGCTCAGTTGTTTAGAGCGCTTCCTTGCCAAGGAAGAGGTCGAGAGTTAGAGTCTCTTAACCCGCACCAAATTCGAAGATATCCTCGCTGCCTGGCGGGGATTTTATTTCAAGTGGCGACGTGGCGGAGTAGTCGAACGCAACGGTCTGCAAAACCGTTTTCATCGCGGGTGCAAATCCCGCCGTCGCCTCCAAATTAGCGCGAGTGGCGGAATTGGTATACGCGTTCGACTTAAAATCGAATGGGGAAACCTGTGCGGGTTCAAGTCCCGCCTCGCGCACCAACGATTTTGACCGAACTAGATAATTTCGCTTATATAAATCCTAAGTATCTTTGAGCGAAATCAGAGTCGCCATTCGTTGCCGCCAAAACGAAACCGTCGTCTGGGAGCTTCTTCTTCAAGTTTTCACGTAGATTATCCTGCACGTAACTTGGGTCAAAACCATCTCGAGCTCGACCTAGGATGCGACGCTGCTCGAAACCAAGTTTTCCCATTGTCCTGCCAAGGTATATGTTGCCAGTATTGAGCGGTCCGTTATTGGCAAGATTGAAGTGGCACCGGTTGATCTCCGAGCAATTCTGTCGCAGGTCACCTATCAAGACGACCACATTAGGAATACTGGCTAACTTAGTGAATATCTGTCGTTTTTGTATGAGTGGTATGCGGTGGAGGCCGTAATTGGCGGTAACTATAACGACATCTCCAGATCCTATCGCTTTATCGTCTAATTCTTTTATAGCTCCCACAACATCGGTGTTTAACAGCTGCAACTGCCCAGGCTGAAAATTAATATCACCCTCCGTGACTAACTGTTCAGTGCCAATGCCCAGACTTGTCAATTTATCTCCGGCGCGTGACGGAAAATCTTTGGCCAACTGTTCGTAAAGTGGCGTTGTAACATCTATGCCGGTAACACTTTGCAGTGATAATTCTCGATCAGAGCCGTGGATTGCTGCAGTTGCTGCCGCTAGTGTCGAGCCTGAGCCCGAACACAGATCTAGCAGGTGGACGCGCCTACCTTCTGTGGCTGCTTGCTCGCAAATATACTGCGCCATTTCAGCGATAGCCCAGTTCGTTGCGACCAAGTGAGGCATGGATTCAAATTCGTCCAAGTTTATTTCTGCGGGTGTCGTATCCAACGTTATACCTATATCTGCCATAGTCTTTCTGTTGAAATATATACTGTAATTGGAATCAGCCAAAACACCGGCTACATCGGGGAATCGAAGGTTAGCCTCTCCGAGAACCCGATTAGCCATCGCTACCTGTGCGATACTATTTTTTATTGTGTACCAATGCTCTCGGTTGGTCAGACGAGTGTTTTCACCATTTCGTATGTCATGTATACGCTGCTTGTAAAGATCCGAATTAGGATCAACAGGATTAGCTTGTTTGCGGTAGTTCTCTCCTGAACTATAGAGCAAGAGGCTCTGAAAACCAAGTGCTAATTCTAAGAGCTCAGGGTTATCCGCGACATGGGGGGGGGTGAATATCTTGTTGGATCTGCGAAATATCTCAAAGTGTCTTCTGTCACGAACCCATAATGAGGATCTCCTAACGCTCTTTCCAACATACCTTCTATCTCTCCCGACGCTTGCAACGGTGGAATATTAAAACGACCTCGAACTCCATTCAGTAAATCCATACTCATACCTCGATTCTAACACATAAACGATATATTTGCAACCCCTTTTTCAAACGAAAAAATCTGATCGGAAAACTACCCCTGGTAACAGCCCAAAAATCAATTCTATTGTATAATATTTATTATGAATGGTGGCAACAATTCGTCCGATCCGGCCAGGTTCCGGAGTACGCGCAAAAATCGTCGATACAAGCGAGTTTATCAGGAGTACAGAAACAAACATCGGCCGCGCGTTTTCAAAATCGCGACGCTAGCGCTCGTGGTGATGCTGGGCGTTTTGGCCGTGGTGATAACACCGACGCGCCACAGCGCCACGCCAAAATCGCCAACCGCCGCACTTGAATTATCCGCTCCGATCGCCATCGAGGATTTGAAAAATTATAAATTGGTGGCATTGACTTTTGATGATGGACCTGATCCGAACACGATTGCTCTGCTCGATGTGTTAAAGAAAGAAAAAGTCGTCGCCACGTTCTTTGTGCTAGGGGCGCGTGTCGACAGATATAGCGAAATCGTAGAGCGAGAATATCGGGAAGGCCACCAAGTCGCCAGCCACACCACCAACCACAAAGATCTAACCAAATTATCCTCGGCCGCTCGCCAGGCGGAAATCACCAGCACCGCCGCTGCGATCGAGCGAGTCACCGGCGCCAAACCGACCGTCATGCGACCACCGTATGGCGCTTGGAATGCCGGGGTGCTGAATGAGGCCGGCACACCGCTAATATTGTGGTCGATCGATCCCAAAGATTGGGAATATCGCGACCCGGATCGGATCTACCAACATGTCATGGCCAACGTGCGTGACGGCTCGATTATCCTGCTGCATGACGTCTACGGCACTTCGGTCGAGACCGCGGCAAAAATCATCCCAGCGCTAAAAGAACAAGGCTACATCCTGGTCACAGTCGATCGACTGATCATGACGCGAGGCGGTAGTTTCGAGGCGGGCAATCAATATCGTCATTTGTATCCTTAGAAGTCTATCGAAGACAAATCTCTTTTCTGAAGTCAAGCCGTCTTTTCTGAAGCCAAACTGTCTTCTCCGAGACCGTCCGGAGTTACGACGAGGCGAGAGCGATTTCTCCTGTAACGACAGGCAGAAATCGCGTGTCGAGGAAAGATGGTTTGGCTTCAACAAATCTCTTCTCCGAGACCATCAGAAAAAGCCTTTAACAAAATCTAAAAATTGTGTATAATGGGAATGTTAATAATTGTTAAGGAGGAAGAACAATGCCAATTTGGGGTTGGATAATCATAGCCGTCGTCGTTTTGCTAGTCATCACGGTGGTCGGTATTTATAATAGCTTGATCAAATTACGCGTGCGTGTTGACGAAGCATGGAGCGACATCACGGTGCAACTAAAGCGCCGAGCGGATCTGATTCCGAATTTGATCGAATCAGTCAAAGGTTACGCCAAACACGAAAAGGGAGTTTTCGAAGAAGTCACTAAGGCTCGTTCGGCAATCATGTCGGCCGCCAAAGAAGGCCCGGCCGCTGCCGCTAAAGCAGAAAACGTTTTCGAGGGCGCGCTAAAATCGCTGTTCGCGGTAGCGGAAAACTATCCCGATTTGAAGGCAAATCAAAACTTCCTGCAATTGCAGGCCGAGATTACTGACACTGAGGATAAAATCCAGGCTTCACGTCGCTTTTATAACGGTGGTGTACGCGATTTGAACACCAAGATTCAAACTTTCCCGGACAACATTTTTGCTAGCATGTTTGGCTTTAAACAGCGCGAGTTCTTTGAGGTCGAAGACCGCGCCGCCGTCGAAGAAGCCCCCAAAGTTGACTTTAATAGCTAGGACGGCTCGCTAGATGTATAGTGCGATCGGTGCCAATAAACGAAACACTGTCATTATTATGGCGGTGTTTCTGCTGATTATCGGCGGGCTCGGGGCGTTGGCGGGCTATGCTTATAACAACTGGGTCGTAGCAGCCGTCATCATGGGAATCGCGGCAATTTACGCGCTGATCCAGTATTTCGCGGCCAGTAAGGAAGCCCTGGCCATCAACGGGGCGGTGCCGATCGAAAAGAAAGACGCCCCCGAACTGTATCGCATTGTTGAGAATCTGAGCATCACCGAAGGCCTGCCGATGCCGAAAGTTTACATCATGAGCGATCCGGCGCCCAACGCTTTCGCCACCGGTCGCAATCCGCGGACGGCCTCGGTTGCGGTGACGACGGGACTGCTCGAAATCATGGACAAACGTGAGCTCGCGGCCGTGATGGCGCATGAGATGGGACATGTCAAAAACTATGACATTTTGGTCAGCATGGTGGCCTTTGGCATGGTGGGGGCGATCGGTATCATCGCCGATATTTTGGCGCGCATGTTTATTTTTGGCGATAATCGCAACAATCGACAGCCCGTCATGATGGTGTTTGGTTTGGTCGGTTTGATCTTGGCGCCGATCGCGGCGACTTTGGTGCAGTTGGCGGTTTCTCGCCAACGTGAATATTTGGCGGACGCCTCGGGCGCTCTCACGACGCGCGATCCGGAAGGCTTGGCCATGGCGCTGGAAAAGTTCAAAACCAATGGTCGGCCGATGATTAAACAGAACCAAACAACGGCTTCGATGTTCTTTTCTAATCCTTTAAAGAAAGCCGGCGGATTGTTCCAAACCCACCCGCCGCTCGATGAACGGATTAAGCGCCTGCGCGAGAATGCGACAAAAATGTGATGGCCGTTGGTCGGTTTTTTCGTAATATTTGGCGTAAAATTATTGCTCGCGGACGCGATTTTTTGTCGCGTCGACCGCATCGCAGTCTCTATCTCACGCCGCCCAGCAAGAGCCGCCGGTCGCTTCGGATTCGTAAATATTTCGCCTTTGCCGGCGAAGTTTGGAATCTGATTTGGAAAAATAAACGATTATTTATCAAATTCATCCTTCTGTATTCGCTGCTCTCGGCCATCATCGTCGGATTGATGAGCCAGGCGAACTTTGCGGCACTACGGGATTCCTTGAACGAATCGACAAACCTCGGTTTCTTTAACAAATTTTTGACTTTGTTTTCTAACGCCATGTCTAGCGGATCAGCCACGACCGACGCCGGCCAGCAAGTTTTGGCGGGACTGCTTTTTCTCTATGGTTGGCTAGCGCTGATTTGGCTGCTCAGGCACATCGTCGCCGGCGAAGGCGCCAAATTGAAATTGCGCGACGGCATCTATTCTAGCGGTTCGCCGGTTTTGGCGACCTTTGCCATATTGGTGGTTATCCTGGTGCAACTTTTGCCATTCGCGCTGGTTTTGTTGGCCTACGCCAGCGTCACCTCAGTCGGTTGGATCAACACCGGCATCCAGATCGAAAACATGGCGGCGTGGTGCGCGGTAGCGGTGGCTGCCGTCATGACGTTGTATTGGATTTGCTCGTCCTTTATCGCTCTAATTATCGTAACATTGCCCGGCATGTATCCGTTCCGCGCCCTGCGTGCCGCCGGCGATTTGGTGATTGGCCGGCGTCTGAAATTGGTGCTGAGACTGTTGTTTATGGTTCTACCGATCGCTTTGATGTGGTTGGTTGGGCTAGTCCCGGCTATTTTGATCGACGGTTGGCTGAGTTTGACCTGGCAGCCTTTGGTGCCGATCGTGGTGTTAATTTTGACCACGCTGACGATACTTTGGTGCGCGGCATACATTTATCTCTTGTACAGAAAGATAGTCGATGATCCAGCGCCGCCGGTTGGACGCGACAAAAAACCGAAAAAGTCTAAAAAAGGTAAAAAATGATACGCGGCGCCATCATTGTAACGAGCACGATTGCGCTGCTGGCTCTGGCGGGCGGGGGCGGTTCTAGCTCCGGAGGCGGTGGCGGAGGTGGTGGCTTCAGCTCCGGCGGCGGTTCTAGCTACAGCAGCCACGGATCGGGCGGTGGCGGCGGGGATGTAATTTCTTTCTTAGCGGTCACATTGATAATATTCGTTGTTGTCATAATAGTAAAAAGATCTGATCGCAAATCGAAAACGAAAAAAAGCGGAGTGGTCTCTGGCGAGCTGTCTGATACTGAGAAAAAAGCCAAAGAAATATTCCTGCGCTATCAGGCCGATTGGTCGAAAAATGATGTCGAGGCCATGCGGCCGTACATGACGCCGGAGTATCATCATCGCGCTGAACTGATGATAAAGGCGCTGCGAGAGCAGGAGCGTCGTAACGAAGTGCGCGATCCGAATCCCGGCAGCGTGGTGACAGTTCAATCGATTTCCGACTCAAGCAACATTTACATTACCTTCAAGGACGCCTCGGCCGACGATGTCTTGATAGACGTTTCGAGTGATAAAATTTTGAAACAGGGCAGGGTCGACTTTAGCGAAACCTGGGAATTTGTCCAGTACGAGAATGGCGAATTAAAACTAACCGGCACTGATCCAGGAACGATTTCGCAAAAGATGTTGGTGGACAGTATGCGCGGATTTGCGGCGCAACATAAACTAGAATATTTCCCGGATTGGGGAACGCTGACGCTGCCGACGCGGGGTGTAATTTTCAATAAAGGCAGCTTCGCATACTCCGACATTAATAATTACATGGTCGGTGAATACGGCGGCCAGCTCGTCCAAATGTACTCCTATACGCCCAACGTCAACGTCCAGGTTAATAATAAACCTTACCCGATCTATCTAGTTGGTCAAATCGCTGTACCGGGTAAAAATTATGGCGGAATTATCGTCATGAAAAACAAATTGATTGATCGCAAGCCGAAAGGTTATCAAAAGTACAATCTAGAATGGACGGATTTCAATAAAAAGTACGATGTTTTTGCGACCGATATCGATAAAGTCACCAGTTTTGAATTGCTCCACCCGGCGTTCATGGCGTTTTTGCATGACCAGGTCAATCTCGATTTGACGCTCGAGGTTGTCGATAACGTGATTTACTTTTATATCAAGATAGGCACCGATGTTAAGCACTACGAAACTTTGTTGGAAGTCCTGCTCCGTGCTCACAAAGAACTCAAAATGTAGTAGAATACTTTGGTATTTTACGTCCTTGCTCGGAAAATTAAACAAGTTCAATTTTCTCTCGCTTCGTAGTAAAATAGTAGGGTGAAAAGTTTCAAGGAAGCCGAGGAGCGCGCTACTAAATTACGCCAGTTAATTGACGATTATCGTTATCATTATCACGTGCTCGACGAGTCGACAATGAGTGAGGCGGCAGCGGATTCATTAAAGCACGAACTGAGCCAGATCGAGGATCAATATCCCGAATTAATCACGCCCGACAGCCCAACACAAAAGGTCGCCGGCCAAGCGCTCGACAAATTCGTCAAAGTCACTCACCGCACGCCGATGATTAGTTTGGCGGACGTCTTTAATGAAGCAGAACTAAGGGCTTGGTTGGAGCGTGCAAAAAAATATCTAGACGGTCATTCCGGACTTGATCCGGAATCTAGACGGGATTTTAGATTTCTATGTGACATCAAAATGGACGGGCTGGCCTGCGCCCTGATTTACGAAGATGGAGTGCTAATACAAGCCGTAACGCGCGGCGACAGCCGAGTCGGCGAAGATGTCACAATGAATGTACGGACGATTGCCAATGTGCCGCTCAAACTGCGCGCCAATTTGCCGGGTCGCACCGAAATTCGCGGTGAAATTGTAATTTTTAAAGAAGATTTTGCGAAACTTAACGAACAACGTCGTCAGAATGGCGAACCAGAATTTGCCAATCCGCGCAACCTAGCGGCGGGCACAATTCGCCAACTCGACCCGAAAGTCGTAGCCGCGCGACCGCTCCGATTCTTGGGTTACGACATCTTGCGCGATGATGTTACTAGTAACACGGGAGCTTACCAACTTTTGCACCGATGTGGTATCGCGACTAGCGGCCAGGTCAAAACTTTGAAAAACATTGAACAGGTTTTAGCCTACATCACTGATCTCGATCAACATCGGCTGGAGCTGCCTTTCAACACCGACGGCGTGGTGGTCAAGGTTGATGATCGTCACCAATTCGTCGAACTCGGCGCAGTCGGCAAAAGTCCGCGTGGCGCGGTGGCTTACAAATATCCGGCCGAAGAAGCCACCACCATGGTGCGCGATATCGTAATTTCGATTGGGCGGACGGGCGCAGCCACGCCGGTGGCGGTCTTTGATCCGGTACAAGTCGCAGGCACGACGGTCAAGCACGCCAGTCTCCACAACGCCGACGAAATCGCGCGCCTCGATGTGCGGATCGGCGACACAGTGGTCATATACAAAGCCGGCGATATCATTCCACAGGTCGAGCGCGTGCTCGTCGAGTTGCGACCGAATGATGCGACGGCCTTTGATTACGAAACGGCTCTAGCGCAGCAATATCCCGAACTCGAATTCGAACGTCCGGACGGAGAGGTGGTTTACCGCGTCAAAGGCGAATCGAGCGACCCGATTCTAAAAAGAGCGGTCCAATATTACGCTAGCCGGCCAGCACTCGACATCGAAGGATTGGGTGAGAAAAATGTGATTGCCCTAGTTGATGCTGGCCTGGTGCGCGATATCGCCGACCTTTATGTTCTTGCAAGGACGGAGCTTGCAAAAATGGAGCGCTTTGGCGAGATTTCTGCCGATAATTTAGTTAATGCCATCGCCACCAGCAAAAACCCACCCTTGAGCCGCTTCATCACAGCGCTGGGAATCCGCCACGTCGGCGTGCAAACGGCGATTGACCTAGCGAATCATTTCGGATCTCTCGAGGCGCTTGTTGACACCGACATGAATAAGCTAAAATGTGTTGACGGTATCGGCGTCACCGTGGCGGAGTCGATCATGGCGTGGCTGTCCGACGAAGACAACCTAGCGCTGCTAAAGAAATTCCGCGATGTAGGGGTTGAGCCAACTTTTGTTGATTTATCCGTTGGACGGCTAGCAGGGCAGAGTTTCGCGATCACCGGCACCTTGACATCGATGTCGCGCGACGAGGCGGCCGAGCGAATTCGCGACCTGGGCGGTGTCTTTCAAAACGCTGTCGGCAAATCGACGGACTACCTGGTTGCAGGCAGCAAACTCGGAGCGTCCAAAAAAGCCGCGGCCGAAAAATTCGGCACTAAAATTATTAATGAACAGGAATTTCTGGAGATAACAAAATGAAACGGTCTTTCAAAGTCACAGGCGAAAAAATAATTTACCCAAAATAAATTTCTGACACTCAAAGAATATGCAACCGAGGTGGACGGCCGAACGGGAATTTACAGTGTAGTGACTCGTCCAGGTGATAGCAGCATGGCGATTGTAGAGCGAGCCGATGGCAAATTCTTGATGGTGCGACAGTATCGCTTCCCGACCGATAAATATAGTTGGGAATTCCCAATGGGCGGAATTGAAAAAGGCGAATCGCCGGAAGTAGCGATGGAGCGAGAGCTCAAAGAAGAAACCGGAGTCGAAGCAGATCTCGAACTAACCGGAACTTTCTTTCCGGTTGCAGGTCTTTCGCCGATCAAAAATTATGTCTTTCACGGTCGAGCGACTAAAGAAAAAATCACCGATAGATTCGTTGACGAGATAGTCGAAATCAAATGGTTTAGCTTGGACGAAATTGACGAAATGATCCTAAGCGGCGAAATTACTGAGGGCTGGACGATTGGTAGTTTGGGCTTGCTGCGCATTGCGCAAAGCAAAGAAAAGAACGACAACTAGAATTTAGGAATAAAATAAAACCGCACCGAAAAATCTAAAAATCTCGGTGCGGCCATGTCCTGCAGGAACGGTTCCTGCAGACGCTTGCGTAGAAGACAGTCTTCTACGCAAAGCGGTGATTAGTCGCGGCTCTTGGCTTCGCTGACCGTGATGTTGCGGCCATCGAGCTCGGCGCCGTCGCCCTTGGCGACAGCAGCGTCGGCGGCTGCGTCATCGTCGAACTCGACGAAACCGAAACCGCGGCTGCGCTTGGGATTGTCGCGTTCGTAAACAATCTCGGCCTTGACGACCGTACCAAATTGCTCAAAAAATGCGCGCAAACCAGCGTCATCCGTTGCCCACGCTAGACTTCCTACAAAAAGTTTTTTTGCCATTACTCATTTCCTATTTACCAGAGAGTCGACCGTCTCTGGATAAGGAAAAACCGCACCATAAACCATCTCTGTGGTAAAGAGTTTAGCACGTTAAGTCAAGAAAAGCAAATGATTTTTGGGGCTTGCGTTAGCAAATTTCTTATGCTAGAATGATGTTTAGTGCTGGTGCGCACGGGGCACAGCGGTTCGGCGAAGCCTCGTGTCAGGAAAAACAAAAACCAAAGAGCCCCCGGGTGGGCGCGCAACAGCAAAAACAAAAATTCCCGCGGAAAAAAGCTTCTCCGGCGGGACTTTTTGAATCATCTGAGTAACACGGAGATTGTTGGTTTTAATCACCTAATTTGTTTAATCCTGGTTACTTTTTCGAGATAATTGATGTCCTCTAGCGTATCAAATGAAGGTGTTTTTCTGTCGTTGAACAACCCTCGATTGTATTTCAAGGTCAGTATTCTTTTTACAGCGGCATCTATCTGCTCAACAGTAATTTTTCCCTCGTTTAAACACTCCATCAAGCCATCACGAGCATCTTTGGATGTGTTAGGCATTAGTATCATATCAACTCCTGCGTCCACTGCCATACAGACTATTTCCTTGGTAGAATAATTATCGGATAAAGCTCTCATATTTACACCGTCAGTCACTACTAAACCTTTAAAACCTAATTTATCTCTCAATATATCATTAACAACTTTTTTGTTTAGTGATGCTGGTACATTATCACCAGTTATTTTTGGTAAAGCTATATGTGCAACCATAATGGCATCGATACCATTTTCTATTAAATCAAAGTACGGCACTAATTCTAGATTGGATAACTCCTCATAACTTTTATTTAAAATAGGTAGGGTATAATGCGAGTCTTCTTTGGTATCACCATGACCGGGGAAATGTTTATAAACTGGAATTATATTATTATCGCCCAGACCTTTTCCTACATTTAATGCCATCTCTGACACGTTATCACTAGTGTTTGAAAAAGCCCGCTTGCCTATGACCGTGTTATTAGGATTAGAATATATATCTACAACCGGAGCAAAATTCATATTTATGCCAAACACACTTAGCTCTCTCCCTATGACGTAACCAATATCATACGGGAGATCCTTATCATCACCGCAGATTTTGCCTACGTTATACATAGGAGGTATGTTGGTAGCAGTTATATCTCCTTTGGGCTTTAATCTTTGTACAATTCCGCCCTCTTGATCTATTCCTATAAACATTGGGGTATCACTGAGATTTTGCAACGTATCGATATATTCTTTTAGCTGATTTTTATTTGTTATATTATTTTCAAAAATTATAAATCCGCCTGGTTTTACACTTTTAATAGTATCCTTTAGTCTATCATCAACAGCGTTGCTACTGTACACCACATATAGCAGCTGGCCTATTTTTTCCGCTAAGGACATATTTTCTAGTTGGTGCGTCACTTTTTCTTCTGTGGACGTGATTTTAGCCTCGTCCTCTATCGTCGTATTCTCATTATTATGTCCACCCCAAATGATTAGACATATCACTATCAAGACGATTGAACATACCGTTATTAAAATAGCTAGAAGTATACTTTTCAATTTCATTATTAGTCACCTCGCCATAATTGTTGTAAATATTACAACACTTGGTGGAGTATGGCGGGATCGAACCGCCGACCTCTTGATTGCGAACCAAGCGCTCTACCAACTGAGCTAATACCCCAAAAATTATTAAAGAACAGAGACATTTTACTAGATTTAACTAATCTTCGCAACCCGAATGCAATTATGGTAAAATGGCTGCATGGATATCGATATCGCGGTATTTTATACTTCTTTGGTCGCAGTTGTCTTGATGATTTTGGTCGGTTTGTTCGTTTCAAAAAAGAAATGGATAGACGGGCGCACTAACAAAGTCATCATTAATCTCCTGCTCAACGTGGCGTGGCCGTGCGCACTGCTGTTGTCATTCCCGTCGGGATATTCCCCGGCTCATCTCGAGAATTTCCTCTGGGGCGCCGGCGGCGGATTTTTGATTTTGGTCACGGTGATTCTAGTATCTAGGTTACTGTTCAGAAAGAAACGCCATCCCCACAATTATTTCGAATACCAATTCGCCTTTATTTTTAACAACGCTAGTTTCCTTGGTTTTCCGCTCGTTAGCGCCATTTATGGTCAAGACGGATTAGTGCCATATAGCGGTTTTATCATCATTTTCAATCTGGCGCTGTTTGGCTACGGTGTGGCGTTGTTCCGTCAAAATTTTTCTATCAAAGAGCTAGCCAAAACTTTTCTAAATCCCAACGTAATCGCGGTGCTTCTCGGGTTCACCATGTTTTTGTCCAGTTTCGAGTTGCCGAAAGTTGGCGAAGACACGGTCAGATACCTCGGCGCCCTTATGACACCGATGAGCTTGCTCTGTATTGGTTTCATGTTATCGCGAGTTAAAATCAGGCAGATTTTTAAACAAAAGATTCTAGTGTTGACGTGCTTGGCGCAACTCATTCTCGATCCATTGATTACATTTTTGGTGCTCAAGCTAATCGGCGCGCCTCTTTTGGTTATCCAAATCCTGGTTCTAATCCAAGCCCTACCGACGGCGACTTCGCTCGGTTTGTTCGCCGAAAAATATCGCAGCAAGAGCAGATCCAGCGTCAACCAAGCTTCCGAATTGGTGGCGCTTAGCACAATCATGTCGGCGGTGACTTTGCCAATAATTTTGTGGATCATGTTTAGCTTTCTCGGCCTGTGATCTGGTACAATATTAGTATGAGTAAACTCTTTGGTTTATCATCGGCCGAGGTGCGGGAGCGCGAGAAGGACGGTTTGACCAACAAAACGCCCGACAGGTCATCGCGCTCGGTGATTGATATTTTGCGCGCTAATATTCTAACGCGGTTTAACGCGCTACTGGCCATTCTGGCGGTGGCGGTGATCGTGATTGATCGCTCGCCGTTTAACGCTCTGTTCGGCCTGGCCATGATTATCAACAGCGGCGTAGGCATTTTCCAGGAGCTCCGCGCCAAACGTACTCTAGATAAATTGGCCATACTTTCCGCGCCGCATGTCGTGGCCATCCGGGATGGTAAAAAGCAAGAAATCCAAGTCGACGAGGTGGTCAAGGACGACATCATCGTTCTTCGTCTCGGTGATCAAATCGTGGCCGACGGCCAAGTCGTTGATAGCGAGGGGTTGGAAATTGACGAGAGTCTGCTGACCGGCGAATCTGATCCGATCATCAAACAGCAGAGCGACCCAGTTCTGAGCGGTTCAATCGTGGTGGCCGGCCGCGGTTTGATGTTGGTCGAAAAAGTCGGCGCGGCTTCATATTCGTCGCATCTCACGACTCAGGCCAAGAAATTCCAGCGCGCCAGCAGCGAACTCATGAGCGGCATAAACCAACTCCTTAAATGGATTTCGCGGCTTCTGATCGTGGTGGCGCCGATTCTGGTGCTCGGTCAGCTGCGGCTCGATTTCGGCAACTGGCGCGATGCTATTATCCACGCCACGGCGGCCATCGTCGGCATGATTCCAGAGGGGTTGGTGCTACTGACCTCGGCGGCCTTTATGTTGGCGACCATCACTCTAGCGCGCCGCAAAGTCCTCGTCCAGCAAATGCCGGCCGTCGAAACTTTGGCGCGCGTTGACATGCTGTTGCTCGATAAAACCGGCACCTTGACCGAAGGCAACATTCGTTTCGAGGCGGTGATTTTGGCCGAAGCCGGATCATTGGACGACACGATCGAAAAAGTCCTGGCCACCATGGCGCACCGCGCTAAATCGCCGACCAACGACGCCATCGGGGCGGCGTTAAAGCACGTCAAACCGCTCAAATTTAGTGGCGAAGTGCCGTTTAGTTCGGCGCGCAAATGGAGCGCTATTTCCGTCCGAGGGGAGCATTGGATTTTGGGTGCGCCGGAAATTTTGTCGAAAGGCCGCGACGGAGATACCTTGTATAACAAGGTTCCTGGTATAACAAGGCAAGGAAAGCGAATCTTGGCGTTAGCGTCGTCCAAAACAGCACCCAGCGTCGATCATTTACCCGACGATTTGACTCCGCACGCTCTGGTTGTCTTGACCGAAAAAATCCGCGACGACGCCGCGCAGATTTTGGAATATTTCGCCGAGCAAAACGTCGCCATCAAAGTCATCTCGGGCGATTCGCCGTTGACGGTCGGCGCTGTGGCCAGAGCGGTTGGCTTAGGAAATGTCAAAGTTTTCGACGCTCGCGAGCTGCCCGATCCGGAAAAACAATCGCGCAAATTCGCCAAGATCATCACCACGCATAACGTTTTCGGCCGCGTCCAACCGGAACAAAAACGCTCGATCGCGACCGCCCTACAAACAAAAGGTTTCGTGGTGGCGATGACCGGCGATGGCGTGAACGACGCTCTGGCGCTCAAGAAAGCCGACCTCGGTATCGCCATGAGCTCCGGCAGCGCCGCCGCCAAAGCCGTGGCCGAGATCGTCCTGCTCGACAACAAATTCTCGCACTTGCCGCGCGTGCTGGCCGAGGGTCGTCGCGTCATCGCCAACATCGAGCGGGTGGCTAATCTCTTTGTCATCAAGAACGTTTATTCGTTGGTGCTGGCGCTCTGTGTCACGGTGGCTGGTTTGACTTATCCGTATTTACCGGCTCAAATGACAGTGATTTCCACGCTGTCGATTGGAATCCCGGCCTTTTTCCTAGCATTGGCTCCTAATAACGCGATTTACCGCTCGGGTTTCCTACGGCGCGTGCTCAAATTCGCCATCCCGGTCGGCGTCATCGCGGCCGCTGCCATGATGGTCTGTTACGCGCTCGTTTATCGTCGCGGCATGTCGATGGACGTGGCTGGCACGAGCGTGTCGATCGTCGTGATGATGATTGTTTTTTGGGTGTTGATCCTCTTGGCGCGGCCGCTGCGGGGCTGGAAACTCGGCCTGATCGCGGCCTGTGCGGCGGCCTTTGTGGCGATTATTTTTTCGCCCATTGCCACGTGGTTTAATTACGAGATCGATTTCTCGATCCTGCCTTTGACTCTTGTTATCGGCCTAGCGGGTGCGGCAGCAGTAACACTAGTCAAAAAACTTAACGTTTTGCCACAGCGCAAAAAATGATAGAATGGAAGTTATGTTTAAAAAACGTGTACAAAAAAGACTAGAAAGATACGTCAAGAAATACTTCAAAAAGCACAGTCCGAAATTGATCGTTGTGGTGGGCTCGGTTGGCAAAACCACCACCAAGGACGCCATCGCGGCGGTGCTCTCGACCAAGTTTCGCGTCGAGTCCAGCCGCGGCAATTTGAACGAACAGATCACCGTACCGTTCGGCATTCTCGGCGTCAAATATCCGCCAGTTTCGTTGCTCAATAAATTCGGGACTTGGCGTCGGATTTTCAAAATCATGCGCGGCGTTATCAAGGCGCCGACCGACGTCGACGTCATCATCCAGGAACTCGCCACCGATCGGCCGGGCGAGATTCCTCACTATGAGAAATACTTGCGTCCCGATATGGCGGTGGTAACGGCCGTGGCGCCCGAGCACATGGTTAACTTTCCGGGCGGAATTCACGAAGTCGCCCGCGAAGAGCTAGCCGTAGCTCGTTACAGCGGCCTGACAATTATCAACCGCGACGACGTTGACGGCAGTTTCGCCGAGTACGCCGAAACGACCAACATTACTGACTATGGTCTCGAGGGCGGAGAATATCGTTTTGAGATTGTCGGTGGCACGGCTTTGAACGGCTACGAAGTCAAATTCACGGCGCCGGAGCTTCCTGAACCAATCCAATCGACGGTCAATTTGGTCGGCGAGCATGTCCTAAAATCGGCTCTGGCGGCCGCCACGGTAGCGGCCAAATTGGGCATGAGCGGGGCAGAAATCGCGGCTGCCTTGCCGCAAATCAAACCGGTGCCCGGTCGCATGAATCCACTGCGGGGCGTGCGCGGAACCACCATTATTGACGACACTTATAATTCTAATCCCAGTGCGGCCGTCGCGGCGCTCAGGACGCTCTATCTGATAGACGCGCCGCAGCGAGTGGCGATTCTTGGTTCGATGAATGAGCTAGGCAAAGACTCGGCTCAGTATCACCAGATGGTCGGTGCGCAATGCGACCCGAATTTCTTGGACTATGTTATCACCATCGGCGAAGACGCTAAAAATTACCTGGCGTCGGCGGCCAAAGCTAATGGTTGTCAGGTGGCGACTTTTCCGGGGCCGATTTTCGCCGGCACGTACGCCAACAAAATCCTCGAGCCGGGCGCTGTCGTCTTGGTCAAAGGTTCCGAGGACGGCGTTTTTGCCGAAGAAGCCGTCAAGCTCCTACTGCATAACGACGAGGGTGAGGATAATTTCCTAGTCCGCCAAGACGAAGCGTGGATGGCCAAGAAAAACGCCTGGATTGCGTCGCTTCGAAATATCGGGCAAGAAGACGATTAGTGTGCTACAATATATCTGATTATGAAACGTTATAGCCCGGCTGATATTGAGCCGAAATGGCAAAAGAAATGGACGGAGTCGCGGATTTACGCGGCCGAGGATTTTTCCGACAAACCGAAATTTGTCATGTTGACGGAATTTCCCTATCCGTCGGGGGCGGGACTGCATATGGGGCATCTGCGTGAATATACGCTTGGTGATATAATTGCGCGCTATAAACGAGCCAACGGTTATAACGTGCTGTTTCCGATGGGTTACGATGCCTTTGGTTTGCCGACCGAGAATTATGCGATCAAGAACAAAATTTCGCCCCAGATCGCTACCGACCAGAACACAGCGGTTTTTCGTCGTCAACTCGACATGATGGGTTATTCGATCGATTGGCAGCGCAGCTTTGCGACGTCTGATCCTGATTATTATCGCTGGACGCAGTGGATGTTTTTGC
This sequence comes from Candidatus Saccharimonadota bacterium, assembly GCA_009785095.1. Classification (GTDB taxonomy): domain Bacteria; phylum Patescibacteriota; class Saccharimonadia; order Saccharimonadales; family Saccharimonadaceae; genus WQXA01. The sequence continues at coordinate 16,493 of WQXA01000006.1, forward strand.
AATTTTTCGAAAAAGGCTTGGCCTACAGAGACGAAATCGCCATCAATTGGTGCCCGTTTTGCAAAACCGGCCTGGCCAACGAGGAAGTGGTCAATGGCCGCCACGAGCGCTGTGACAATCTGGTCGAGAAAAAGATGTTGAAGCAATGGATGCTACGGATAACGGATTACGCTGAGCGCCTGATCGATGGGTTGGCGGACGTCGATTATCCGCCGCGCATCGCCGATCAACAGATCAATTGGATTGGTAAATCAGTCGGCGCAGAGATTGATTTCGTCATCGCGAGCGAAAACCCTCCCGTCATTGCGAATAAAACCTCCTCCGTCATTGCGAGCAAGCAATCCATGGATCGCCACGGTGACAAATCGCCTCGCGATGACAAAATTACTGTTTTCACCACACGCCCCGATACGATTTTTGGCGCGACGTTCATGGTTTTGGCGCCCGAGCATCCGTTGGTGGCCGAAATCACCACAGCCGAGCAAAAGGTCGAAGTCGAAACCTATGTCCGCGCCGCGCAGGCCAAATCCGAAATCGAGCGCCAAGAAACCGATCGCGCCAAAACTGGCACGTTTACCGGCGCCTACGCCATCAATCCGGCCAACAATGAAAAAATCCCGATCTGGATCGCCGATTACGTGTTGATGGGCTATGGCACCGGCGCCATCATGGCCGTGCCGGCGCACGACGAGCGCGACTGGGAGTTTGCTAAAAAATACAATATCCCGATCGTCGCGGTCATCGCCCGGGACTTTGGTGAAAAACTAGAAAATTCCAAACAGGTCGAAGGTGTCGTGGTCATAGGTTACGATCCGACGACGAAAAAGTTTATGAGGCTTACGAATAACAATGTCAAATCGGGCTGGCTAGTCAGTGGCGGTCGCGATGAAAACGAGACGTTCGAAGAGGCTGCGCGACGCGAGCTGGCTGAGGAAGCGGGTTATGTTAAAATTGAAAAACTGATCGAACTCGGCGTGCCGGTTTATTCCTATTATTATAACGATAACAAGCGCAGCAACCGTCGCTCGCTAAGTCATAACTTCTTAGCAATCCTAGATTCATCACAGACTACCTCGCAGAATCAGGAAACACATGAGGATTTCTCGATCATCTGGGATGACTTTGACGAAATTTACAAAAACGTTGAGACCACCGAGGGCGGTGTCGAACATTGGCTCCACGCACTAAAACAGGCAAAAGTTGCGGTGAAAAATTACGAAAAAAACGAGGAATTCACTCCTGAAATGTTTGCGGGCGAGGGCATCATGATAAACTCGGGCGAATTTGACGGCCAAGATTCAACCGAGGCAGGCAAGGCGATCGTCGAGTGGCTGGCCAAAAAAGATGCCGCTCGCGCCAAAACCCAATACAAACTGCGTGATTGGGTTTATTCGCGTCAACACTATTGGGGTGAGCCGATCCCGATTATCCACTGTGAAAAGCACGGCGCGGTGGCTGTGCCGGACGATGAGTTGCCGGTCGAATTGCCGCCGGTCGATCATTACGAGCCGACCGACGACGGGCATTCGCCGCTTAGCAAAATCGATTCTTGGGTGAACACGACTTGTCCAAAATGCGGCGAGCCGGCCAAGCGCGAGACTGATACTATGCCGAATTGGGCGGGGTCGAATTGGTATTATTTGCGCTACTACGACGCGAAAAACGATAAAGCTTTTGCTAGCCCTGAGAAACTGAAATATTGGGGTATGGCCGATCTCTATCTCGGTGGCATGGAGCACACCACGTTGCATCTACTCTATTCGCGTTTCCATCATCAATTCCTCTACGATCAGGGGTTGGTGCCGACGCCCGAACCGTATGCGGCGCGGCGTGGACAGGGGATTGTCCTAGCCGCCGATGGGCGCAAAATGAGTAAATCCTTGAACAACGTGGTCGATCCGACGCCGATTATCGAGAGCGGTTACGGCGCCGATGCGGCGCGTTTGGGGGTGACTTTCCTGGCGCCCTATGACCAGACGACACCGTGGAGCCCAGAGGCCGTGGCCGGTTGCTATCGTTTTTTGGGGCGGGTGTGGAATTTGGCGTGTGACGTCATTGCGAGCGACGCGAAGCAATCCATGGATCGCCACGACGATAAATCGCCTCGCGATGACGTGTTGCGCATCCTGCATCAAACTATCAAGAAAGTCAGCGATGATCTGGAGCGGATGAATTTTAACACGGCCATCGCGGCGCTGATGGAGGCGTTGAATGGTTTTAGTAAGGATGCGGCAGAGGTCGATCGTGAGATGATGAGCGTTTTCGTGCAACTGCTGGCGCCGTTTGCGCCGCATATCGCGGCCGAGTTGTACGAAGAATTGGGCAACACCGAGCCGATCGAAAAGGCTGGTTGGCCGACCTGGGACGAGAAATATTTGATCGAAGAAACCATGACCATCGCCGTCCAAGTCAACGGCAAACTGCGTGGCGAAATCACGGTCGCCGCCGACGCCAGCGAGGACGAAATCAAAACGGCCGCCGTCGCGGTCGAAAACGTCCACAGTTTCATCGGCAACAAAAAACCGACGCGCGTGATTTACGTGCCGGGGCGGGTTGTCAATGTTGTGATTTAGCGGGTTAGCCCTTAATTATTGCGTCCGCTGGCAATTCTTCAACTGGCGCTACATATGACCCACCTAACCCGAGAGGCCAAAGGATATTTCTAGTAGTCATGCATGCCATCGCACGGGCACCAAATTCGCCGGCTCTTCTATTAGAATCTATTTGATCGATTGTGCTTAATGGCACACCCAACCCCAGAAGAGCCTCCATCCCTGTTCGATGATCTCCCACGGCGACACATTCTGTTCGAGTTTCTCCCATAACGCCACCGTTAGCAGCACTGATGCTCCCTCCCAACACAAGTGCAGTTGATAAAGCCACAGCCGCAGCCCTACGGCGGCGAGCTGGGTAAGGCGCGTCCATAGGGCGGCTATCCCACGCCTCACGCATTCGTGCGAGGACACTAGTTCTATCCGATCCGGGTGCTTTTGCAGTGCTCATTCTTGTACCTTTCATTAAGGGCGTCTCTATTGTAGCATAATCAATATCAAAAGTCAACACTTTATTTCGCCTCTATTTTATAGTAAAATGGAACACATAAACGAGAGGAGAAACAATGAGCAACGAGCCAAAAAAGCAGTCGTCCCCGCGGAAAACGGGTTTGCGTCGTAGCCATTTGGTCTTGAAGTTATCACGCAGAGTCAATGGTAAATCACCGGTCAAGGTCGTCACCACGAGGCGCGAAACCGGCAAAAAGGCGAAATAGCCTTTTTGAGCGAACTTTAAAATATTTTTTTAAGTAAAGAGGAGTTTTCTAAAAGATGGCAAGCAATCGGCACTTGGGGAGGATTATCGCCCTGCAGACTCTCTACGAATACGATTTTCGAACGAGTTTGGGTGATGATAGCGCTGATCTGGACGAGATTTTGGCGCGTAGTTTGGAACGCTACGACGAAAAAGTCGGTGACAAAGCCTTTGTCGAGAAACTGACGCGCGGTGTGGCCAAAACCGCCAAAGACCTGGATGCCCAATTAGCACCGGTCGCGCCGGAGTGGCCGCTCAACCAAATCGCGCTCGTCGATCACGAAATCTTGCGGATGGCTGTTTATGAGCTGACCAAGATGTCCAAAATAACGCCACCGAAAGTCGCCATCAACGAAGCGGTCGAGCTCGCCAAGAGCTTTGGCTCAGAAAATTCCTCGCGGTTCGTCAACGGCGTTTTGGGCACGCTCTGGCGCCAGATGAACGGAGAGGAAAAAAATGGCAAATAACAGAAGCAAATACGAAGAAGACGCCGCGCCGGATTTGACCACCATCAAGGACGAAAACGATATCGGCGAGGGCGGCTTGGCGAAACTGACGCGCCCGTTTCGGCGCGATAAACCGGCTATCAACGAGATCGTCCGCGAGGCTGAGGCCGGCGGCGTAGTTTATCGTATCACCAAAAACGGTAAATTACAGATCGTTTTGTTCCAGGACGTGCGTGATCGCTGGACAATCCCCAAAGGTCACGTCGAGGAAGGCGAAACGGCGCAAGAATCGGCCATTCGCGAGATCGGTGAGGAAGTCGGGTTGTTCAATATCGAGCCGATTTGCTGGCTCGGCAAGGTCAACTTTCGCTATCGACGCGTCAACACACTGGTGATTATTAGCATGCAGACTTATCTGTTCAAGGCCGGCAAAGAAGACAAACTAAAAAAAGAAGAATGGATGCACGATGTGCGTTGGTTTGACTTTGACGAAGCGGTCGACAAAGTCGCCTATGAGGACGTGGCCAAACTGATCCTTCTGGCGCGAAAGAGATTGCGTCAACGCGGGGAGATCACCTAAATGAGAGATTTCGCCCGTCGCGCTATAAACGCGCCGCCGGTGCCAAAAGTCGCAGGCATCGACCTAGCGCCTTACCAGAATTTCGCCAAGGAAAAGTTGGACTTCGAATTCAAAGACCCCTCACTCCTGGTGACGGCGCTGACGCATCGCAGCTATGTCAACGAACACAAAAAATCGGCGCCGGCTCACAACGAGCGACTGGAGTTCCTCGGCGACGCGGTGTTGGAGTTGGTCGCTACTGAATTTCTGTTCAATAATTTTGACCAACCGGAGGGGATTTTGACCTCATGGCGGGCGGCCTTGGTGCGCACCGAGAGCATCGCGGCGGCCGGGGCTAGTTTGGATTTCGAGCCGTTGGTGCGCATGAGTCGCGGCGAAAGACGGGGCTCAGAAGCCGCTCGGTTGCACATCGTAGCCAACGCTTTCGAGGCGCTGATCGGGGCGATCTATCTCGACCAAGGTTATATGGCCGCGACGAAATTTATAGGTGAGCATATCCTGACCAAGATCGACGATATTTTGGCGGCCGGCACCTGGCGCGATCCGAAATCGCATCTGCAGGAAATTAGTCAACGGGTCAGCGGCGAGACACCGGATTATCGGGTGCTGAACGAAGAGGGCCCCGATCATGAAAAGAAATTCACCGTCGGCGCCTTTGTCGGCGGTCGCGAACTCGGCCGCGGCGAAGGTTCGAGCAAACAGGTAGGACAACAAAACGCCGCCCGCGAGGCGCTGAAGACTTATAAGAAAAAACGTAAATGATGTAAATATTACAACATAGACGCTATATGTGGTGTGTAGACGCTACATATAGCGTTTTTATATGGGAAAACTCTCATTGCCAAAACCTATGTTTATTGCTAGTGAAATTTGAGAAATATTGAATAATACTTGACAAATTTCGGAGGGGGGGGGGTATAATGTTGTTATGTTTAACGCTCGCGTTGCCGATAGGCCTGCTGCTCATCCCAGAAGCGCTAGACAGATTCGTATTGTTCCCGTTTCTGTACCCAGATCCTGTCGCCCAACGGGCTCTGCGCCTGGGAGCGTTGCTAATACAACAAAACCAGAGTCAGAACAAATCTTGTTTCATAGAGAGTTAGGTAAAATTCTGCGGAGCATTCGCGAGGGGCGGGAGCGCAGTCTCCGCGATGTCTCGACAGCTGCTCCAATCTCCCCCACTTTTCTTTTTGAGGTTGAACGTGGCGAGAAAGAAATCTCATCTGGAAAGCTACGCCAGGTTTGCGAGGCGCTCGGTGTACCCCAATCAGAGGTTGTCCGTAGAACTGCCAGGCTAATCGCCGTGGCCGAGGAAGCTGCTAAGATTAGCGTGGAAAATTCTGCATGCGTGCCCGAAAATCCCGCTAATGCATTTAGGAAAGGCATGATGGAGGGGGGATTCCAAGAAGACCTGTTGCAATATGCGCTTGGCGCCATCTTGCGCAGTACCCGCAAGAGCCAGGAGCCTAATCTTAGCGAGTTTTCACCGACTATTCCGGTCTCTGTCAGCCATCTATGCGAGGTTGAGAATGGGGAAAATAGAGCCTCCTCCGAAATCTTCGCCTTAATTTGCAAGGCCCTCGATGTGCTCCAATCAGACGTCCTCTTTAAAACCGCCGATCTCATGGCTGAATTCGAGGCGGGCGATTCTTCCGCCGATCAGAGTTGACTTCCGCCGCTAGTGTCTGTATAATAATCACATTACCGTCATAACAATTTAACTAAGGAGAAAAATGCTCGCAATTCGCTTGAAGCGTCATGGCAAAACGCACTTTGCCACCTATCGCGTCGTCATCCAGGACGCTGCCAAACACCCGACTAGTGGTAAAGTTGTGGCCTATGTCGGCAACTATAACCCACACACCAAAAATGTCAACCTTGACAAAGAACAGATTGAGAAATTCCTGTCCAACGGCGCGCAGCCTAGCCCGCGCGTGGTGAAATTACTAAAAGATGCCAAAATTAAACTGCCGTCCTGGGTCAAGGAACCGAATCTCAAAAAAGCTCGCACGACGCGCAATCCGGAAAAATTGCGCAAAAATCGTCCGGCCGAAACAGCCAAACCGGCCAAAGAAACCGCACCAGAAATCTTGGCCGAAGCACCAGAAACCCCAACCGAGGAAATCGCCGAACCGGTAGTCGAAGAAACCGTCGAAACTCCGGCCGAAGAAACGCCCGCGACCAAAACTGAGGAGACGGCCGAGGAACCAAAAACTCCAACCGAGGAACCTACCGAAACTCCGGCCGAATAACATTTGCGTGAGCACTTAATTTTTGCTAGAATAACATTAGCAGTTAATTTTAGCCAAGGCTGATAAGGAGGAGAAATGATCGAACAACAATTTATCGAATATGTTGTCAAGCAACTAGTCGACAACCCGGATGCCGTCGTGGTCGAGCGCATCGTCGATGATCGGGGGATTTTGCTCAAACTGACGGTGGCGCCGGAGGATCTGGGGCGGGTCATTGGCAAACACGGCGCGACGGCGCAATCTTTGCGCAATCTGCTCAGGGCGCTCGGCACCAAAAACGACGACCACTATAACTTGAAAATTATCGATGTCGACAAACCCGAGTCGGAGCGCGAGACTGTTTCTAAACCGACGGAAACTGTGGTGGAAACTGTAACAGAAACCATAGAGGAGCCGGAAAAAGCCGCGACAGAAGTCGAGGAGAAAGTCGAGACTGTGGAGAAAACTGACGCTGAAACTGTGGAAAACGAAAGCGATTTGGCCAAAAAGACGCGCGAAGAGCTTGCGGACTTGGACGATCTTGATATATAATAGCTCTAGTTCATGCGAGAACTAACACATGCGAGACTTATGCGTGTTGAAAATCCCTTGTCTACGGCGAGGGGATTTTTAATTGTGCTAGAATATAAAGGTGAAAAAGTTTCAAATAATCACATTGTTCCCAGAAGTGGTTGAGCCGTATTTGAATTCCGGCATGTTGTGGAAAGCCAAAGAAAACGGTCACGTTGAGTTTGATATTATCAATCTGCGCGATTTTGGTCTCGGTGCGCGCAAAACCGTCGACGACACAATTTACGGTGGTGGCGATGGTATGCTATTGATGATCGAGCCGCTAGTGATGGCGCTAGAGCACGCCAAGAAAATCGCACCAAAAGCCAAAATTTTCCTGATGACGCCGTCCGAGCACATCTGGAGCCAAGAGGACGCGCGCCAATACGCCGCCGCGAGCCACGATCTCATTTTGGTTTGTGGCCGCTACGAGGGGTTTGATGCGCGCATCGAACAATTCGTCGACGTCAAAATTTCCGTCGGGCAATACGTTCTGACCGGAGGCGAATTGCCGGCCATGACCATCATCGACAGCATCGTGCGCCTAATCCCGGGCGTCTTGGGCGGCGAAACTTCGGCCGAAATCGAGAGCTACAGCGACGGCTCGAATCTCGAATATCCGCAATACACCCGCCCGGAAGAATTCCGCGGCCTCAAAGTTCCCGAGGTGCTATTGTCCGGCAATCACGCCGAAATCGCGAAATGGCGGGCGGAGAATTCGTGAATGTCTCTACGAGGCGAAACCGCGTTCGGCCGCGATAATTTAGATGATTGATAGATACAAAATGTTGTAAAATCTACGTTTTATGTAAAAAAGACTTGACAAATTTCGGGGGGGGGGTATGATTGGTTGAGTGATTTAATTACAAGGTCGAAAGATATCACCGTGAGTAGTGTTGTTGAGAGTTTAAGTGATCTATGTAGGACAAAGGTGGGTCTTTTTCCGGATGGGAGAATAGGCTGGCAGCATCAAATGTTTTGTGCGATAGCGCAAGCAGTGGAAATTACCGATCCTAATGTGGAGGAAACTCATCGTCGACTCGCAACTGGCTCAAGTGTACCATGGCCTCAGGCTGGGCAATCTAAGATTATTCAAGCTCCAGACTCGACACTTATTCAGATAGTAGGCATAAAGGCAGCAGTGCCTGGGATTGCCCTACGCGTCGTGCTGGATGGCGAGCGGCCGCCGAAATGGCCGAGTCAGTATTATGTAGGATTAAGGGTAGGGCACGAATTGCCTTTCTATGTGTCCAAAGATGGTAGTCATGATGAAGCTTGCTTGTTTGGCGACCGTGTTTATGGTAGAGGACGTGAGTTCGACCACAGGTTACGGGAAAAAGCTCCTAATTTTTTGCCGCTTGTGCTAGGTGCGATAGAAAAGCTTTGAAGCTGTAAGTCGACAACGGCATCGTACTACAAAAGCCCCAGCAGAGGTCTGGGATTAAGGGATCGCCCATTCAATCATCAGCCAGGCTATCAAAGTACCCGGAAATATAAACCACCGGCGTGCCTTTGTCGCCGGAACCGGAGGTCAAATCACACAGAGAGCCGATCAGATCGGTAAACCGTCGTGGCGTTGTGCCGAGGGAAATGTTTTCGCCGACTAGATCCGTTCCTTTGGCTCGGATTTCGTCCTTGATGGCTTTTTCTAATTTTTTACCTCTGAGATCAGCAAATTTACTATCAGATACATATTTTAATTTTAGCTCGCTCGGAGTTCCTTCTAGCCCCGACGTGTAAGCCGGGCTAACGACCGGATCGGCCAATTCCCAGATGCCGCCGACCGGATCCTTGAAGGCGCCATCGCCATAAACCATAACCTCGATTTTTTTGCCAGTTTTCTTTCTTAACAGGATTTGAATTTTTTCGACGATGGCCTGACCGCCCTTGGGAAACAATTTGATTCTTTCGTCGGTGGCTCGATTTGAACCCAGCAATCCATATTTGGGGTTAAAGCCGCTGCCGTTGATGCTGGCATTCATAATCTCGTCCAAAGTATAAACTGTGCTAGCGCCAGCGTCCTCTAAAATCTTTTTGTTGCGCTCGCGACGGTGGACATTTGAAACCAAAACATCCCGAGCGTGTTTTAGAATCTCTCGTGCGTCATTGGCGAAAATAAAATCGATCTCGCAATCTTCGGCTTCGATCAATTCTCTAAAATACTCCAGATAATCGATACCGGTGAAAATGTGTTTTGTGCCTTTAAAGAATTTGTCGTAATCGGCTTCTGATAGAACATCATGATGGCTGATGCCGTGTTCGTAGAGCAGATCCTCGGGGAACAATTTATTGCCCAGCTCGTCGTCAGGAAAACTGAGCTGCATGGTTATTTTCTTAGCGCCGCGGGCGATGCCTTTCAGATACGGAGCGAAGCGGTTGCGACTAACGGGAGTGGGGAATAACAAACCGATATGGCCGTCGGGGAATTTCTTTTGAATATCCACGGCGACGTCGTCGACTGTTACGTAGTTTCCTTCGCTAATGCCGACCACGGCTTCGGTGATCCCGATCACGTCGCGATCTCGGAAAGCGAAGTTTTCCTCCTCGCTGGCGGCCATTAAACTATCGACTACGATGGTCGCCAAATCATCATTTTCCTTTATTATTGGTGTACGGATTCCTCTGACCGTTGTCCCGACACGTCTCATCCCATTATCTCCTTTTGATTACGCAGATGATTTTACTATTTGCCTTAAGCCGTGTCAATACAAAAGCCTAAGCTCTTTGTAAACCACGCCTGATCGTGTACTATGTGTGTATGTCTAGTGAGATAATACGTAAAGAAGAGGGTCAAGGGGGGGGGGTGCCGAACCCTCTAGGGAGAATTATTGCGCAGAGGTTGATACCGTCGCCCGAAGACGGACAAGCACCAGACGAACAAGCACCAGACGAACAAGCACTTGCCCCACCCATGCCAGAAGACCGGGTCAGACAAGAAATAAAGACGGTGATTGAGCAAGCGGTGCAACTCAAAGAGCGACTAAATGCAATCCTGGCCGAGAGAATTCAAGGGATTGACCGTTGGTGTGATGACTTCAGTTACGATCATTTTAGTAGTTGTAGAGATGCCTATCACTATCATCTTAGCGCGTATCTAGATAATCCGGACGGCAGTGCGACCTTGTTTACAATGTCGTACTGGGTCGACTTGACGGGCAACGTGTGGGATCTCGATCCGGAGGAAGAATCGCCCACAGAAGATTTACACGACGAGAGCTATGTAGATTGGAATGAGTTAGAGGGAGAAATCTTGGCCAGACTGCGCCATCGCGTCGCAAGTGATCTTGGGCTGCCCGAGAAGGCAGATCCAACAGAAATCGCTAAGAAATCCATAGAGCATGGCGAATCTGTGAGCGTACGGACTTATACCGCAGAACAAATGGCCACTATTGAGCAACATATCAAACCAGATGAACAGCGCTCTCGCCTTGATTTCTTGTTGACTAGATTTGAGCCCAGGGAGTATTTGGAGGGAGATGGAAAGTGCGACAGAAGGAACAAATCGGCAAAACAGGTTGTGGATGAAATTATGTCTGAGGTTCTCCAGGGAGACGCTACGATCTATCCCCTGGGCGAGAAAGTAGATGCTGAGAAATTGACCGGAGAGCTAGTGGATTCTGGTCGAGATCGAGCGGCTTTTGTAGCGGCCGAAAATATCACTGGTGAGTCTGAGTATAGTCGTCTAGCCAGGCGCTACCGTAGTCTCTGGAATTGGAAAATGATAGTGGAGGAGGAGAATCCAGAAGACCAGCGTTTACGGGATATCGATCAAGAGTTAGCAGCAATAGATAGGAGACTCGCCGAAATAAAGGAGCGCAACGGTGACCAACCCGTTGACAAACGTGGTGCCCAGGTGTTAGAAGCAATGCGGTGTGACGTTGCGATTAGGTGGGATCGGGGTGTATTGGAGGGGATCTCAAACAATGCCCTCAACAAACACGATGAGGAGTCACTAAGGGAATTCGCTAGACTACCGGGTCCACTGCGAGCATTCTCCATTTTGGGAGGCTATGCAGGTGTTCCATACAAGGAGCCAGGTCGTTTTCTTGCTCTCCAAGGGCGGACTTTAGGGTTATTTCGGTCGGCTCGTCACATGTTTGGCGATGACTCAGAGGCAATTAGAGGATTGCCGAATAAGCACATGCTAGAAATCACTGCGGAGTAACTACAAAAGCCCCAGCAGAGGCTGGGGCTTATAAAGAGGTGTGTGTGGTGGAGACATTGAACAAAATTTCGCCCAATTTCTTTTTAGAAGTTTTTGTTTGAACTTTTGCTCGGGTCAATGTTATCACGAAATTATTCATCAATGCAAGCCCTTTTCCACAGGTCACATAAACTGCTCGCGGATTTAAAAACAATTCTCGGTTATGGTACAATGGTGGGGGTAAAATTTTAGGGAGGTCTACGTGAAGAAAATCATTGCACATCCGGCGCCCAAACCGCTCAGCAAAAGCGCGCCGATTCTCGGCCGAGTGGCGGCGACGATCATAGCGGTCATGTTGGTGCTACAAATAATCGGCCTAGGGAAAATTTTGCCGGAGCTGAGCACTCAATTCAACGGCCGCGATGGTTGGGCGATAGCCGTGACCGTTAGCGCGCTACTAGTCGGCATAATCGCGATTCCGTTTCTGCTGCGCAGGAAATTGAGTCACCTCGCGAATTTGTTTAGCGGAGTGGCCGCGGTGCTAGCGCCGTGGATTTGGACTCTGGTGGTCGTTTGGTCGGTCGGTTTGCCCGACATCAAGGCAGTACAATTCGGCATCGTCGGTTGTTTTAACGTCGGTTGGTGGCTCTTGGTGGTCAACGTTTTGTGGCTAATCTTTAATTTTTACACCGTACGACAACTCAATCTCGAAAAGATTTGGTACGAAGCAACCGGTCTCAAACCACGTTCCCAGTTGAAAAAAGGCAAGAAGTAGCTTAAAATGGATCGGATTGGGACGTGGCCAAGTGGTAAGGCAACGGGTTCTGGTCCCGTGATCGGGGGTTCGAATCCCTCCGTCCCAGCCACGGAGAAAGATTTAGACATTTATGTCTAAAATCTTTGTCTGTCGTATGACAGACGGATTCGAACCAGGCGGTTCGGGCGAAGCGTTCCGCAGGAACTATCCCTCCGTCCCAGCCATTTCGAAATGGCATGTGCGAGGAACCATAAGGAAGGGGTTTTATTATGGCGGCAAAGAAGAAATTAAACGCGCCGTGGCTCAAACAATACAGCCGAAAACACAAGAAATCATTAAAATATCCTAACGGCTCGATGTACGACGAGTTGCACAAGGCCGCGCAAAAATACCCGAACGAGATCGCCATAGATTACTTTGGCAACAAGATGAACTACGGCATGCTCTTGGCGTTGATCGATCGCATCGCTCAATCGTTCTTGTCGCTCGGTGCCAAGAAAGGCGACGTCATTAGCGTTTGCTCGCCCAATGTTCCCGAGGCCGTCATCGCGATCTACGCCATCAACCGGATCGGCGCTGTGGCCAACGTTTTTCATCCCCTCTCGGCGCCCAACGAAATCCGCGATTATCTTAACCTGGTCGGCAGCAAAATCTTCGTGGCTATTGATATTGCTTGGCCGAATATCAAGCCGATTCTGCATGAAACCGACGTCCAGCAAACCATCATCATTTCGCCGGCTGATTCGTTGCCGCTGTTTTCTTACCTCGGTTACAAATTGCTCAAACCCAAAGAACTCCGCAAAACTCTGAGCCAAATTCTGATCAAGAATAAGAAGCACACTATGAGTTGGGAGACTTTCCTGGGGCGCGGGCAATTGGTGGTCAATGAGGCTTACGAAAAGACGGCTGGCGACGAGATCGCGGTTATTTTGTATAGTGGTGGGACGACCGGCAAAAGTAAAGGCATCGCTCTGACCAATTTGGCTTTTAATGCCACGGCCATGCAAGCCCAGAACGCCTTCCCGGAATTGGTCGTGCCCAAAAACTCAATTCTCGGCGTCATGCCGATTTTTCACGGTTTTGGCCTGGGCGTGGGCGTTCACACCATGTTGGCTAATGGTATGACGATCAACATGCTGCCGAAATTTGACGCCAAGCGTTTCGACAAAATTCTCTCGGATAGCAAACCGAACCTGATCGTTGGCGTGCCGACGCTGTACGAAGCCATGATCAAGAACAAGAAAATCCGCAAAATGGATTTGTCTTTCGTCAAAGTCGCGATTTCCGGCGGCGACAACGCTATGTTGCCTCTCAAAAAAGAAGTCGATCATTTCTTGGCGACGCACGGTGCCGAGGCCGATGTTTTGCTACAGGGTTACGGTTTGACCGAGTCGCTGTCGGTCGTCTGTGTCAATATGTTTGACGCTAATCGCGACAACTCGATTGGCTTGCCGTGGCCGGACACCTTTTTCAAAATAGTCGAGCCGAATACTTATATCGAGAAACCTTGCGGCCAGGTCGGCGAAATTGTCATCACCGGCCCCACGGTCATGAAAGGTTACGTCGACAACGAAAAGGAAACCAACGAAACGCTCCAAGTCCACCCCGACGGTCGGATTTGGTTGCACACCGGTGATTTGGGATACATGGACAGCGACGGCTACGTTTTCTTTAGTGGGCGGATCAAACGCATGATTATTAGTAGCGGCTATAATATTTACCCGGGCGAGGTCGAGGAATGTATCATGAGTGTGCCGGAAGTGCTGATCGCTACGGTCGTCGGCGTCGATGACAAATATCGCGGCCAAACCGCCAAGGCTTTTGTGGTGCTGAAAAACGGCGTCAAACCGAGCAGCCAAATGCACGAGAAAATCATGAAACAGTGCAAGGATGACCTGGCCAAATACAAATGGCCGCGCGCGATCGAGTTTCGAAAAACCCTGCCCAAGACCAAGATCGGCAAAGTGGCCTACACCGAGCTAGAATCGGCCGAAACCACGCCCGAGAAAACCAAAAAAACCAAGAAAGTTAGGAAATCCAAGAAATCAAAATAGTTTCTTGGGCGGGGCGAGAGACTTAGATTTCTCGATCGAAATGTGATAGAATAAATAATTATGGAGGTAAGTTGAGCAAAATCTACGATCTAGTGATTGTCGGCGCCGGGCCCAGCGCCCTAACGGCGGCGGTTTACGCGGCGCGCGAGGACGTTGACACGTTGCTATTAGAAAAGGGCGTCATCGGCGGTCTCATGGCGACGATCGATAAAATCGAAAATTATCCCGGATTTCCCAAAGGGATCGAGGGATTAACGCTAGCCATGGATTTCCAAGCCCAAGCCGAACGCTTCGGCGCGCGAATCGAACTCGCCGAGGTACAGAAAATCGAGAAAGCCAAAGATGTTGTAAAAATCACAACGGACACTGGTGAATTCAGGGCGCGCGCGGTTTTGATCGCTTCCGGCAACGACCACCGCAAATTAGGAATTCCCGGCGATGAATACGCTCATTACTGCGCGACTTGCGACGGCGCACTTTATCGCGACAAAAAATTGGCGGTCATCGGCGGCGCCAACTCCGCCATCCAGGAAGCCATCTTCTTGACCAAATTCGCTACTCATATCGATATAATCGTTCGCTCGACCATCAAAGCCGACGCAGTTTTGCAAAAGAGACTGTCCAAATACGTGAAAACGGGTGTCATCACCGTCCACACCGGCTGGACGCCGGACGAGATCGTGGCAAAAGACGGCGCAGTCGTGGCCGTCAAAACCCACCAAACCGACGGCCAGAAAGAAAAAGAATTCCCGGTCGACGGCGTTTTCGTCTTTGCCGGCGTGATCCCGAACACCAATTTCTTGGCCGATTCCGGGGTCGAGCTCGACGGCGCCGGCCACATCGTGACCGACCAAGATTTAATGACGAACATCCCCGGTATTTTCGCGAGCGGCGACGTCCGCAGCGGCGCCACCAAACAAGTCTCCTCGGCCTGCGGCGAAGGCACCACCGCCGCCCTAGCCATCCGCGAGTACTTGGCGAAACGCTAACACTATACGCTGTCATTGCAAAGAACCCAAATCGGATTTTATTTTTAGACACAGAGAGTTTCGAAAACTGAGCGCAATCTAGTGCTTGACAAAACATGCGGGGGGGGGGTACACTTAGACGTATTACAAATTAATGTGGTGGGAGTTAGGGTTGGTAATACATGGCGTTGTCATTAAAAGAACATATCAAAAAATCACCG
>WQXA01000007.1 GCA_009785095.1 Candidatus Saccharimonadota bacterium
GGCGGCGACAACAGAGATTGCGCGAACAGACAACAAGCGTGGCATGAGCGGCAACAAGGATGCAGCCCGGCGTGGTGGCGCGGTGTCTGGCACCGCGCGCGAGCAGTTGGAAAAGGAAACCGGTAAACGTGTTATTAGTCGCGATAATTATCTGGATAAGCCTCAATCCCAGAAGGAGCTAAACCCATGATCGCATTAGTCCGTGGCCAAATCGTCGAAAAATTTCCCGGCTCCGTCGTCGTTGACGTCGGTGGCGTCGGCTATGAAGTCCAGGTGGCGGCCGGCGATTATGAACGCGCCACTTTGGACGACGAGGCGAGGTTTTACACTCATCATCACGTGCGGGAACAGGCTGAGGAGTTGTTTGGTTTTTCGACACTTGCAGCCAAACGACTGTTCGAGCTTCTCATCACGGTGCAAGGCGTCGGGCCGAAAGCGGCGCTGGCCATACTGTCCCTGGACGAGGCCGACACGGTGCGATCCGCCATCGCCAGCGTGGACACGGCGTTCGTCGCCCGTGCCAGTGGTGTCGGCAAGAAAACCGCCGAGCGCGTCGTGGTCGACCTGCGCGACAAAGTCGGCGCCGCCAGCTACGTGCCGACACGCGACGCGACCACCGGCGCGACGATCAATTTCGCCGGCGACGAAGCGTTGGATGCGCTGATGGCGCTGGGCTTCACGCTGGCTGATGCGACGACTGCCTTGCGCGATGTGCCAACCGACAAATCAACCGCCGAGCGTGTGAGGCTAGCGTTAAAGCAAAAATAGCCTGACAGCAGGCTATTTTTAAGAACTTTAGCTAATTGGCGACGTTATTTCGATTGAGGGCTGTTCATCTTAGGACTTATTGCAATACCAACTATTACTAATCCTAGAGCAAACATTAGTCCGATCAGGTTTTGTGTCATTACTGAGCGATAGCTATTAGTTAACATTTCGTGTGCATATTTTGCCTCACCATATAAGTAAGTTCCATGATTTTGATAATATGCTTCTGTAACTGTACCGCCAGCCACGGATTTAATTTCTGACATCTCCTCGGCAGCTGCCGACATAGTGTTATATATCAGATCTGTGTTATTGTGATTGTTCGCAGTCACCAATCTGACGCTAAACAGAACAATAAAGACAAATCCTACCAGACATAGCAACATTTTGGTGATCAACTTGTTTTTGTTAAGATTTTGCAGAGCGGTTTTTGCCATATTCCTCCTTAAATTAAGATGATATTTGGCTGAACAAAAAGGACAGCCGTTTGGCTGTCTACACCTAGAACGCAGTTCATACGTCCGATAACGGCTGCCCATTATCACATACGAACTGAGCGCTAGGCTTACCGTTCTAGATGTAGACTTTTCAATTATAGAGTATAATGGAAAGTATGGCAATCCAAAGATTAGTTGAACCGATCTCTGACGAGGGCGATGCGAATGAGCAGATTATCGAAGTCACGCTGCGGCCGACAACTTTTTCCGAATACGTCGGCCAGGAGAGATTGAAGAAGAATCTCAAACTGGCCATCGCGGCGGCCAAAAAACGCGGCGAGCCGATCGATCACGTTCTATTGTACGGGCCGCCGGGTTTGGGCAAAACTACCATGGCCGGCGTGATCGCCAACGAAATGGGCGTCGGTTGGCGCGTCACGGCCGGGCCGGCGATTGAACGGGCCGGTGATTTGGCCTCGATCCTGACGAATTTGGCTGACGGCGACATCCTTTTCATCGACGAAATCCACCGTTTGTCCCGCGCGGTCGAGGAAGTTCTCTATGCCGCCATGGAAGATTTCAAGCTCGACATCGTTATCGGAAAAGGTCCGGCGGCGCGCAGCGTGCGGCTCGATCTGCCGCGATTCACGGTGATCGGTGCGACGACGCGGACGGGATCGTTGGCTGCGCCCTTGCGCGATCGATTCGGGCATATGCATCGGTTGGAATTTTACGAACCGCGCGATATCGAAAAGATCATCACGCGCAGTGCGCGGATTTTGAGCTCCGAGATCAACGACGAAGCCGCCCAGATCCTCAGTAAGCGGGCTCGCCAAACGCCGCGCATTGCTAATCGCCTGTTGAAGCGCGTGCGCGATTACGCCGACGTCAACGGCGATGGCATGATCGACGCACCGACCAGCCACCAGGCGTTGGCCATGTTGGAAATCGACGAGCTGGGGCTGGATCCGGCCGACCGCGGGATGTTACGGGCGATTTACGAAAATTACGGAGAGAGAGCGGTGGGGCTGAACACTATTGCGGCGCTGACCGGTGACGAACTCACCACGATCGAAGATCATCTCGAACCATATCTGTTGCAAATCGGTTTTATCGAACGCACGCCACGCGGCCGCAAAATTACGCCAAAGGCCGTCAAACACATCACAGAAAAGGATAAATTGTGAACAAATCGCAAATTTTGGCCAAGGCAGAAAAATTTGTTCGCGAGCGCTTGGGCGAGGAAGCGACCGGCCATGATTATTGGCACGCCGTGCGAGTCCGCAACAATGCCCGCGCCATTCTCGGATCTATGGGGGAGGGTGATTCGCTAATAGTCGAGCTGGCGGCGTTGCTTCATGACGTCGGTGATTTCAAGGTTGCCCAGGCTGAGGAGAACGATTCGACTATTGCTCAAAAATTCCTTGAACAACAGAAAATACCACCGGCGACTATTAAGCGAATCCTGTTTATTATCGATAACCTTTCTTTCGGCAAGAACGTTGACTTACATACCACAAGTAATTTGCCAATTGAGTTTTTAATAGTGCAAGACGCTGATCGGCTGGATGCTCTGGGAGCGATTGGCATAGGTCGAGCTTTTGCCTACGGCGGCAGCTGCAACCGACCAATTTATGATCCTAATTACAAACCAAATCTCAATATCACTCGCGAATGGTATGTCAAAAGTAAAACGCCGACCATACAGCATTTTGATGAAAAGCTGTTCAAGCTAAAAGACATGATGAACACCGCCGCGGCGCGACAAATTGCCGAGAAGCGCGATGAATTTATGCACGAATTTTACGATCGCTTTTTGCGCGAGTGGAATGGCGAAGAATAAGTTTTTCCGCGCTTTCTTTTTGCAAGCTCCGTCCTTGCAAAAGGACAACTACGCCGAACACCTTTGCAAGGACGGAGCTTGCAAAAGGAAGTCTTGGGGTGCTAGAATAGACTTGTGTCAACTAGGAATACTCAACGTACGGATGATGTAGATGCTTATTACCACATCTATAATCGCGGTGTAGCTAAAATGGAAATTTTCTTAGATGAAGATGACTATGGCTTTTTTGAAATGCTGCTGACGCGGTGCTTATCGTCGAAAACCGTGACAGACAAATTTGGCCGTAAACGCCCCAACTTTCATGGCGATATCCAATTACACACTTATTGTCTTATGCCGAATCATTTTCACCTGTTACTATGGCAGAAAGATCAAGGTTGTATCGAGAAAATGATGCGGGGAATCATGACTAGTTACAGCATGTATTTTAATCGCAAATACAAGCGACGCGGGCCGGTTTTTGAGTCGCGCTATAAATCGGTTCGCATTGCTGGTGATGCCCAACTAACGCATGTTTCACGCTACATCCATCTCAATCCTGTGGGTTACCGTATCTGGGATCGCAGCAGCTACAGCGATTATGTTTATGATCCGCGCGAATGGGTGACAGCCGATTTTATCCTAGGCATGTTTAAGTCGAAAAAACATTATTTAGAATACGTCGATGACTACGAAGACGTCAAGCGTGCCAATGATAAATTCAAGCGCGAAATAGGTGATATTTAAAGACACTACCAAATTTTCTTTGCAAGCTCCGTCCTTGCAAAGGTGATGGTTGGTACAACGTTTCCTGCTTAACAGTTTTGCAAGGACGGAGCTTGCAAAGAAAGGGCTGGAATTGTGTTGAAACGTCCTTTATTATGGTTATGTAATTAAAATCTTTGCAAGGACGGAGCTTGCAAAAAGAAGGAGGGATTATGGCAAAAAAACCAACCAAAACGATGGCTGATAAGAGCGACGACGCTAGCGGCAAAAGCGCAGCACTCGGTCTCGCGGTCGACCAAATCACCAAACAATTCGGCGATGGCTCGATTATGAAACTCGGCGACGCATACAAAATCACCGTCGAGACGATTCCGGCGGGAACTCTGTCGTTGGACATAGCGCTCGGCGGCGGCTACCCGAAAGGTCGCGTTGTCGAGATCTATGGACCCGAATCGTCCGGCAAAACCACGCTGGCGCTGCACGCGGTGGCCGAGGTGCAAAAGGCTGGCGGTACGGCGGCGTTCGTTGATGCCGAGCACGCGCTCGATCCGGCCTATTCCAAAAAACTCGGCGTGGACACCACGAACCTCCTGGTCAGCCAGCCCGACAACGGCGAGCAGGCTCTAGAGATCGTTGAAACTCTCGTGCGCTCTAATGCCGTCGATATTATCGTCCTGGACAGTGTAGCGGCGTTGGTTCCCCAGGCCGAAATCGACGGCGACATGGGCGATTCGCTGCCCGGTCTACAGGCTCGCCTAATGAGCCAGGCGCTGCGAAAACTGACCGGGATTATCAACAAAAGCAAGGCGACGGTCGTTTTCATCAACCAAATTCGCATGAAAATCGGCGTAATGTTTGGCAATCCCGAAACCACGACCGGCGGCAACGCGCTGAAATTCTATGCTAGCCAACGTATCGATATCCGAAGGATTGGCCAGATCAAGACCGGCGAAGACATTATCGGCAACCGTGTCCGCGTCAAAGTCGTGAAAAACAAAATCGCGCCGCCCTTCCGCCAAGCCGAGTTTGACATCATGTACAACGAAGGCATCTCGACCACCGGTGACGTTCTGGATCTAGCGGCGGAAAACGAAGTGGTCATCAAATCCGGCGCCTTCTACAAATACGGCGACGACACCATCGGCCAAGGCCGCGAAGCCGCCAAACAATATCTCAAAGACAATCCGAAAATCCTGGCCGAGATCGATAAAAAAGTCCGCGAAAAATTGAAAACCGACGAGGAATAGATAAACTGCAAATAATACGAAGGAGTCATTTATGACGAGAGAAGAAATCAATAAGATTATTGCTAAATGGGGTCAAGCTTGGGTTGATCGCAACCCCGACGCTGTCATGGCGTTGATCGCCCGTGACAATCTGCAGTATTTTGAGACCAACTTTGATCCGCCGACAACTGATTGGGGGGGGGTCAAGAAACTTTGGGATATCGTGCCGGAGAACCAGACCGATGTTACTTGGTGGCATGAAATTGTCCTGATCGAAAACAACAAGACCCTGGCTCACGCTAAAGTCACGCGAACCATGTTGCCATCCAACGAAAAGCAGAACATCGATGCGGCATTTCTGTTTGGCTTTGACGGGAACGGACAAATCAATTACTTTCGCCAATGGCGTTCGGTGACGAGTCTTTAGCCGCGATAAAATCTTAGTGGCAGGCGAATTAATTCTGGTACAATAGTCGTATGAAAATCACTAAAGTTGCACCAGCGGTTAAAACCGCTGGTCGCTACAATGTCTTTGTCGACGAGAAATACTCGTTTAGTCTTGACGAAACGCAGCTATTCAAACTCGGTTTAAGAAAAGACGACGAAATCTCGGAGGAGCGGTTGAATGAGCTAAAAACAGAAAGCGATTTCGGCAAAAACTACATCCGGGCGGTCGATTTAGTTTCGCGTCGGTTGCGTAGTGAAAAAGAAATCCGCGACTATGCTTGGCGAAAAAACTGGACAAAGGAAAATGTCGAAAAAGTCATCGCGCGTCTGCGCGAACGAGGGTTTTTAGACGACGCCAAATTCGCGGAAAGTTTCGTTCGATCGCGCGCTAATTTGCATAACTACTCCAAACGCAAAATGATTTTGGAGCTCCGAAAAAAAGGAATCAGTAGCGAAATTATCGAAAGGATCATGGCGGATTCAGAAGACTTTGACGAAACCGCGGCGCTGAAAAAACTCATCGCCAAAAAACGCGGTAACTACGAAACGGAACAAAAACTCATCGCCTACCTCGCGCGACAGGGGTTCAATTACGACGATATTAAAAGTGCACTTTCCTTGCGTGACGCTTGACACGATGGGGGGGGGTAGTGGTAAATTAGGTGAGTGTTAGAGAAACTTTTACTGTTTGTCCGCGAAGCTGGCGAGTTTGCGTTGGAGAACCAAAAAGAGGTTAGTTTTAAAACCTCGAGGTTAAAATCTGCCAACAATCAGGATGTGGTGACGGAAACCGACATGGAAATCTCGCGACGCTTTCAAAACTTTATGGCGGACAATTTTGCGGATTTGGACTATATCATCGTTGACGAAGAATCGATCGCCGATCTGGGCGCTGATCCGATGACAGAAATTAAACGTCACGAATGGGCTTTCATCATTGATCCGATTGATGGAACTCTAACTTACTCAAACCAACTACCGTACTGGGGAATTTCGATCGGCGTCTTTCGAAAAGAGGAGCCGATTCTGGGCGTGCTTTTTGCACCAGCTTTGAAACTACTGGTTTATGCCGACGAGCGTGATGCATTCATCGAAGAAAATGGTACTCCAAGGAAATTGAAAAAATTGACCGACGCGGCATCGTTATATATCAATCACTGTTTCAATGGCAAAGATTTGGATCAGCGCGATAGAATGAACATAGTGCCTTTTGATTGCTATTCAGTAGTCGTCAATGCGATATATGTGATCACAGGACAAGCGCGAGGCATGGCGGCGCGGGATTTCTTGTGGGATATAGCGGGGGCTTGCTCAATTTTTGCTCGGGTCGGCGTAGAGACTTATAACTCCAAAACCGGCCAACCGTTCAATTTATTCGACTCCGAAATGTTTACAAAGGAACTGAGAATTCGCGATCCAAATATTTCGTGCCTACCAAAATACCACGCAGATTTTCGCAAAATTTTTAAACTAGATTAATCGCGCTCAATGCTCTCAGCGGCCGGTTTCGGTTTTCTAAACGGATTTTCAAATGGAACAGCGTCGGGTGATTCGACTACTTTTACTTTTTTCGCGACCTTTTCCTTTACGGTTGGCGTGCGTACGGTGATTTTCTGGTTATCGATTGCTATGATTTGGTCGCGCGATACTGTCAAATGTGCCACGCTCAAACTTTTCATCAGTGTTGGTTTGAGATATAGTTGTTGGATCATAAAGTCGTCAGGGTTCAACGTATAGTTTTCGACACGGCCGAGTTTGTGCTTTTGTTCATCAATAACACTAATGCCATCGAGCACAAAGCCATACGAAATCACCTCGCCGAGCCGCACCATGCCTTCGGGCGAGAGAATGTTGTCCGACGAATCGACGATCGCGCCCATATCGCCGAACTCGCGGATGTCTTCGGAAAACAGCACCGCCGGCGTGAAATCAACCATCGAGCCGCTGACGTAAAACGCCACAATTTTCAAATTATGCGGATTGATAATCGGCCGGTCGATCCTGGCCAAAGGCTGGCCGGTTTGGAGCGACATTACCGGCGATCCTAGCATATTTTTGATCGTGATTAACATGGACATATTGTAACAAAAAGCTTTAAATTTGTCATCCTGGACTTGTTTTTAGGATCCTAATAAAATTATCATGGATTCTGAAATAAATTCAAAAATGACATATAATGGGATCCATGAAGGTTAAGAGCGATGCAGACATGCGAAAACTCGGTGAGCAAATTGGCGCCGAATTAAAGGGTGGCGAAATACTCGAGTTGGTCGGTGATGTCGGCGTGGGCAAAACAACCTTCGTCAAAGGATTGGCGCGCGGTCTCGAAATCACCGACGACGTGCAATCGCCGTCGTTCACCATCAACCGAAATTACCGAGGGCGGGACGGTTTGATGTTGAATCACTATGATTTTTACCGCCTGCACGAGCCCGGAATTATGGCCATGGAAATCGCCGAGAGTTTGGGTGAATCGAAAAATATCACAGTGGTCGAGTGGGGCGCCAGCGTGCGCGATGTCCTGCCGTCCAAACGCATTGTTGTAAAAATTACATATTTGCCCGACGAAGGGCGAGAAGTGGAACTAGAAATTCCAAAACAATTCAACCATCTAAGTGATAAAATAGTGATAAAGGAGGATATATGACCATAAAGAACAAAATCGTAATCATAACAGGCAGCTCGTCCGGCATCGGTGCGGCGACGGCTCTGCGTTTTGCCGAGGAAGGCGCCAAAATTGTCGTCAACTATAACACCAATGAACAGGGGGGGGGGCGACGTTCTCAAAAAGATTCAAAAAGTGAGTCCAGAAAGCATTATGGTTCAAGCCGATGTTAGTAAAACTAGCGGTATCAAAAAATTATTTGATGAGACGATGAACAGATTCGGTCGCGTTGACATATTGATCAACAACGCGGCGATTCCTACTGACAAAGTGCCGTTTATGGACGCCAATTTCGACGACATGAGGGAAATGATTAACGCTGACTTGATAGGAGTTCTACTTTGTTCGCAATATGCCGCGAAAATTATGCAAAAACAAGGCGGCGGCAAAATCCTTAACACATCATCGGTTCGTGGTTGGCAGTACGGTGGTCGCGCACCGGTTTACGCGGCCTGCAAGGCGGCGGTCAATAACTTCACGGCGACGTTCGCCAAGATAGTCGCACCAGACAACATCACCGTCAACGCCGTGGCGCCCGGTTTTGCCAAAACCCGGGTTTACGATACAGAACCCGAAGAAAGAGTTGACGGCTTTATTGAATCGACTGCCCTAAAACGTTTCGTCACGCCGGACGAAATTGCCGACACATTCGTTTTCTTGGCCAAAAACGACGCCATGACCGGCCAAGTCATTTATGTCGAGGCCGGTTTTATGTTGGCGTGATACAATATCTATATGATCTTAGCTCTCAAAACCTCTGGCGACCCGACCGAAATTTATATTTTGGACAACACGGGCAAAATTATCGCGGAAAAGAAATGGGATGCTGGCCGGACCCTGGCGCGGGATTTACTTAGCGAAATCGAAAAACTCCTTGCAAGGACGGAGCTTGCAAAGGGGTGGGAGGATTTGACCGGCGTGATTGTCTTTCGTGGCCCTGGCTCGTTCACCGGTTTGCGTATCGGTATCACGGTCGCAAATGCGATTGCTTACGGTCGAAACATTCCAATTGTCGGCACAAATGGCGATGATTGGCTGGCGAGCGGCTTAAAAAAACTACAAAAAAACCAAAACAACAAAATCGTTCTGCCCGAATATGGTGCGCCGCCAAATATCACAAAACCAAAAAAGTGACCACTCGTTAATTTACTCGCGTCACAGTTCGTGATATAATTTTTTGCAGTCAGTAATGACTCTTGATCAACGTTTAAACAGTCTAGCCCGGCCGCGGGCGGTGTCCGAGCCAGTGTGAGCCAGGACAAAATATGCCCAAACTGGGCGGCGGAAGGGAAACCATGCTAGAAGTAATATTAACGGTAGTCGGCCTGTTGGTCGGCGGTGGGGCGTGTTTGCTGCGACCAAAGTTCAAAATGCCAAAAAAGGCGCCAAAGCCGACAAAGTTTTGGCCAACGCGCAAAACAAAGCCAGCGACATCATCCTAAAAGCGTCGGAAACGGCCAAAAAAGAGGCCGACGAACAAAGGAAAGAATTAAAGAAAAACGAAGAGCGCGTGGCCGAGCGCGAGGCTTCGATTGTCAAAAAAATCGAAGAACTCGACAAACGCGCCGAGAAAATCAGAAACTCGGAAGGCGACCTCGACAAACTCAAAGACGAGGTGCGCAACATTCGCGACAAGCAACAAGAAAAGTTGGAAAAAATCGCTAAACTTTCTAAAAAAGAAGCCGCCGATAAATTGATGGATATGACCGAGCGAGATCTAAAATCCGACCTCACCGGCCTAGTGACGAAGCTCCAAAAAGAAGCCGAAGACACCGCCGAAGAAAAGGCGCAAATGGTGATTTTGACGGCCATGGAACGCATGGCGTCGGACGTCACGAGCGAGCGGACTATCACTTCGATTGAGTTGCCGGATGAGGAAATGAAAGGTCGCATCATCGGTAAGGAAGGCCGCAATATTCAGGCCTTGCAACGGGCGACCGGCGTCGACATTTTGGTGGACGACACGCCCGGCATGATCGTCTTGTCTAGCTTTGACCCAGTCCGTCGCCAAACGGCGCGGCTGGCGCTCGAGATGCTGATGAAGGACGGCCGCATTCATCCTGCCCGCATCGAGGAAGTCGTCGAAAAGGCCACCAAGCAAATCGACAAGGAAGTCGTCCGAGCTGGCGAAGACGCTGCTCGCGAAGTTGGCGTGGTTGGTATTCCGCCGGAGATGTTGCGACTGCTCGGTGAGCTCAAATTCCGCACCAGCTACGGCCAGAACGTCCTGAAACATTCAACCGAAATGGCGCAATTAGCTGGTGTGATTGCCGAAGAAGTCGGTGTTGATGTGCGCACGGTCAAGATCGCGACGCTACTGCACGACGTTGGCAAAGCCGTTACGCATCGCATCGAAGGCAAGCATCACCACATCGGTGCCGAGCTGGCGCGCAAATACGGCATGAGTGACGCCATCGCGCACGCCATCGAAGCGCACCACGACGACATCGAAGCGACCACGCCCGAAGCCGTCATCGTTCGCGTTTGCGATGCGCTGTCGGCCGCGCGACCGGGTGCTCGTAATATCTCGGCGGAGAACTTTGTTGAACGCATGAAAGATCTCGAAAATGTGGCGACGAGCTTTGACGGTATCGACAAAGCCTACGCCATTTCGGCCGGTCGCGAAGTTCGCGTCATCGTGATACCGGAGAAAATCGACGATTTGTCCGCCATAAAATTAGCGCGTGACATCGCTAATAAAATCGAATCGACCATGCAATATCCGGGCACAATCAAAGTCAACGTCATCCGCGAAACCCGCGCGACCGAGTACGCGAAATAGTATTACGGGTGAATGAGTCGTAGCGCAAATAGTACGCTCAATGTCGCCAAATTCTTGACTTCTAGAAGCGTTTGTGCTATAATGTAAAACATGGACAGAGGTAAAAGACGTAGAAGAGGTTCATATCCTACCGGAGTAGGTAATCTATTAGATTTTGGGTCACAGACAGCGTACGGACGGTTATCTGGGGGGGGGTATAGTAGAAGGCATCGACACGAACGTCGTCTCGGTGGCTCTGCCACAAGAAAAGTGCTCGCAGGCATCACAGCCATTGCTCTCCTTGGCGGCGCTAGCGTTATAATTGCTGCGAACACTACTGCTTCTTCTAACGGCAATTCACCAGAAGTTGTGGCAACTAGCACGGCTTCACACTCAACTGACGCTCGACCACGGGATAAAGCAGTGCCTCTAGCGTCCGATCCTCCAGTGCCCGATTACTCTTCCGCTCAATGTGATTTTAGTATTTGGCAACAACTTGGCTCAATGCCTGACTCAAGCAACGAACGAGATTCATTAGAGGAAAAGGCTCGAAAATGTCATGAGATGATGTCCAATGTTGCCATTACACTAGTCGATTTTACTGATATGAACGAAACTGAAGCAGCTAATTTCTCGAAATTCGTTCGAAAAGATTTAAAAAAACGAACTGGTGGAACGGTAACTGCAGGTGAGGTGAGATATGTTAAGGCTAGCGATGAAGCAGTCGATGCCTTAGCTGAATACACTGAACCAGATAATTGCGTTCCTAGAAGTAAAGGTGTAACCGATATCACAATGGAAACTATGCAGCAAGAGGTTGACGGTAGCGACAAAGTTGTGAATCTCATGAAACTGGGTAATTGTGGTGGCGGTGGAGTAAAGGGCTGGACATATTTAGGGGGCTCCGGAATAGTTTTACTAAATGAAGAATATCGACTGAGTTTATCGCACGAACTAGCACATACCCTTGGTTTAGCTCATGTATCAGGCTCTTCTTTAAATTTTAGAGGATCGTCAAGTATACACTTGGATGGAAAGGATAACGATAGAGTTTTTAATGAATTTGACGGTTACGATAATCTAATGGATCGTGGCGGTGGGGCGGGTCGTGGTCTCAATCTTGTTCAAAGATATTGGCTGGAAGGCTACGGCAGGGCGTTGGGTGAGCCGACGAGTGTCAAGACTATTGATCTTAAGCCGGGAGATTCTACCAAACTTACTGCGAAAACAGCAGAGTCAACTATTGTGAGTATCACACTCGATACGCCAGTCTCCATGGCTATCGCGACAGTAAGTCCTTCTGTGTCCATTGAAGGAAAAGAATTCAATCAATTGTTTGTTGTTGCTGATTTCGATGGTGTGGAGAAGACACGCGTTGACAGTTTCATAATTTATCTTGGTGACGCCAAAAGAGGGGCGCTCCTCAATCTCAGCTCTGTTAGCACAGATGATGATACTGCAAAAACAATTAAGGTTGATGAAAAAACAATTAAAATCAAGCTAGTAGTTGACGATGATAACAACGCCGAGGCAAAAATCTCAGTTTCTGACGCTAAGAAGTAGCCCACGAATTTTGGAATGGATAAGGGAGTCATATTTCCCAAAACTCTTCGCGATTTCGCTGTGCTAGCAGCAATTGTTCTCGCTCGCTCACTAGGCCGGAATACGTCCGAACCTCGATCATCAATCGATTGCGGCTAGTGTTATCCATGTCGAAAACTTCGAGCAGCAAATTATGAACATTCTTGCCTAGGCGCTGCAACTCCTTCAAGCTCAAATTGTCGTTACCAGCCGCCAACGCTTCGGTGTTATCGCGACGAAAATCGGCCGTTACTTTCTCGAAAATCTCAAGTCTGTCGGCGGAGCTAATTTTCTTATTCTTACTCAAAATCTTCTGATATTGTTGATTGAGAGCCAGGATCTCTACGAAACTCCAATTTTTATCCACGATGTCCGATAACAACCGATTGCCAGAGAACAAGTCAGCCAGTTCTCGCTCGATCCCGCGCAGTCGCTTTTTCTGACTCGCGGCGACTTTTCGTTGCTCTTTGCGAACGTTTTTTTGCATTTTGCGCCGCTTCAAAAAAGAAACGTGCGGGTCGACCAGCGCTAAACCATGCTTTTCAGAAATCTCGAGCGCCTGGGCGTAACGATGATAACGCTCGAACAAATCCAATAATTCGTCGATCGGCCGATTTAGTAAACCGCGCAACTCATCCTCGTTTTGCTGCCCACCAATTTTTGCGATAAAGTTAGCTATGATCTGGCTGCGCCGCATCTCGATCAAATAATCGACGGCCACATCCACGTCCAAACCACTAAAACCAAAATTCTTCACTAGATAATTTCGGATAGTTTTGCTGCCGCGCTTGCTGTCTAGTGCCTTAATCTCGACCATCATTTGATCGCGAAAAACTTCCAGAAATTCATCGGTAGGGACGTCGATAGAATCCAAATCCCGACACAAAGCTCGATCTTCGATCGTAAAAGCCCGCAAAAATTCCGTGTTCTCGGCTCGAAAAGCTTCGCGGTTCAATAGCAATTGACTCTTGACGTACTCACTCGCATTACTCATAATAGTACTATAGTACAGGAAAAGATTGTTTTTGTCAATATGAAACAGGATAATAGGCAAAGTTTGACAAGTTATTTTGGCTCAACCTCCGAACGGATGCACCCCGGATTTGCTTTTGATGCGCAAATTTGCTAGAATATTCGCGGTGTTGTCGCGGGGTGGAATAATCTGGTCAGCTCCCTGCGCGTCGTTAATCGCTCGTAACTTTGGTTATGAGCCTCGACCAGAAACTTTACAATTTGCCGCGGGGTGGAGCAGTCTGGTCAGCTCGTGTGGCTCATAACCACAAGGTCGTAGGTTCGAATCCTACCCCCGCCACCAAGTTCACCAACTTTGAACTCGGTGCGAACACGAAAGGCACCGTAGCTCAGTTGGTTAGAGCGTAGGACTCATAAGCCTAAGGTCGCTGGATCGTTCCCAGCCGGTGCTACCAGAAATTATTAATCAAGTATTCGCCACTGCCGTGTAGGTAACGATGGTTCGATATGCGCCGCTAGTCTGTGTCATGCTGGTACTAGCGCCGTACCATATGTCTGTGCTGTCGGGCGTATTGCCGCCGCCAATAGAAGTCAGATCGGTCGGATTCGGATTGGTGCGAATTGTAACTGGATTATCAGCGTTCGGCACTGATGCCCAAGTGTAAGCCGAGTAAGCAACGTTGGTCTCGATCGTGGTCGTGAAGCCAAACAGGCTGCCGGTATAGTTGGCGCGAAAACCCCAACGCGAAGTGCCGCCTGTTAGGCCAGCCTGCGAGCCCGGCGTGGCGCTGCCGGCCAAGCTAGGGATCGTCAAAGTACTAGTGGTCGTGTGGATGAGGCTGTTGTTGTCTGCTTGTGAAGCAGGTGCGTTGGTTGATAAACTCAAATCATAACCGCCCGACGCGTTGGTGCTGACGTTGGTTGTGCCGTTGCTTGACGACATTCGACCGGGATTGACACTGAAATTTATGGCCGACGGACTGCTGACGGTTATATATTGATCAACACCAGTGTGAATTTCCGGATATTGATCATATCGATCGAGCGGATTACCGCCATCGACGATCCTGAAACAGTAGTTGGTGGTGGCTGTGGTGGATAGGTTGACCAATGAGAAATCCCATAGAGCGGCCGCATCGGGCGCGATACTGCCGACGGTGGCAAAACCAGCCGAGTCGGAGACGTAGGTTTGGTAGGCCCACGAGCTAGTGGGCGAGCCCGGGTCGTTGCCGTATGAGCTAATTTGGCTGCCGGATGTGGCGGTAGAGTTAGCTTTATAGGCGATGGCAGAAGCGGTGGAAACGGCCGTCCAGCCGGTGGTTTGAGCGGCACAAGTGCCAGCGGTTTTCTGGGCGAATTGGAGGGCAGGGGCAAATAAGACTACCGGTGGCGCATCGCCGGCTACTGGCGGAGTGACCGGTGGGAGTGCTGTGCCGCATGGGCCGCTCGGACAAAGTCTTGAGGTAGCGATGGCTATTACCAGTGCCGACTGGACTGAAGTGATGTTAGATGAGGTGGAGTTGGGATCAAGAAAAACCGTCACAGCGTTACTGTAAACTGTCTCTATGCCGGTAAGGGAGGTGGGATCGTACGTAATCGAGGTATTGATTATGCCGGCCAATGTACCAATTGCAGTCAATAAACTAGTTCTAGACGGCGGAGCAGAGTTCAAGTAATTACTGGTCTCATTGATGATTCCCGTCCGCAGTCGAAAATCCTGGCCGATCACGCCGGGCTGCCCGACGTCGGCCACGGTGTTTTGAGCAGCTCGCGGACTGCCCGGGGTCAGAGAGTCAGCGTTAGCATAAAATCGATAATTAGTTTGGGCGATGGCTGCCGATGTCACCGCGATTTCCGGATAGCTATTGTAAGCACCAAACGGCGTCACGCTGCCGTTGCTGTTGGTTTGAGCCAGCCTTAGGCAGAGACTGGTACCGTCGGCTACTCCGCTATCCACGGTTAGGCTAAAATCCCACAACCCCGAATTGTCCGGATCGATCGGGTTTAGCACAGTCACGCCACTCGCGCTGCTAGCGTATGATTGGTAAGCATACGGGAATCCAAATGTCGCCGCCGGGTCGTTGGCGGTGCCGAATATGGCCGTGCCGGACGTGACGCTGGAATTAGTTTTCCACTTGATGCTCGAGGAGGCCGTGACAGCCGCCCAACCGGTGTTTTGGGAGCTACAGGTGCCGGCGGTTTTTTCGGCGTATTGCAATATCGGGGACAATAGCTCGGCGCCATATGTCCAGACATATCCGTCAGTATAGCCAAACTGGCTACCACCAGCCGTCAGAGCAGCATTGCTACCGGTGTACGACATGGTAACATCACGAATATACATACCCGTATACTGTGGATCGCCACATGCTTGCATACCAACATCACAAACCACTACATCTGAACTGTTGGCAACGCCGCTGGCGGAGAATACAAAGCGCATACCATTGCCCGATATAGCGATGGTATTTATTAATCCAAAGAAACCGTAGCCATTGTTATCAACCCACGGAGCCTCTACCCCATCTACATACACCACTGCACTGCCATTGATAGCCACCCAGTGACTGGCATCATCCGAAATATCGACCGCCTGTATGTAGGTGCCAACGGAAGGCAACACCACTTCGTCGAGAGTTGTTTCAGTATCCAAATCAATCAGGTAGATAGCGTACTCAGAATTTTCTTGATCGGTACCAATTATCAATGTTGTACCGTCACCGGACATAGCTATTGAGGTGGCGTAACAGGATAACGGGATGTTAGTCGATATACACTGAAAAGTATCGGTCAAAGATGTCCACGACTCGCCCCCATCCAGGGAATAATAAATCTTATTACCGACTAGAATCGCTAGTCGCGACAGATCCGACGAAGCAGCTAGTTGAAGGTAACCAGATAAATCCCAGCCAAAGCCCAAATCGTATGTTCTACGTACGCCACTATAAGGCCCTCCTTCGCTTGTGTCCAGATCCATTGTGCCGCCTATCGAAACTTGTATGTCGTCGCTGTAACGCATCAAGGCAAGCACAGCAGTTTCAGAACCGTCGCCACTGACGGCGACATCTGCTGTTCTCAATCGGTCACCACCGTCAATATCGATTATGTATTGTGGACTGCTAAAAATATCATCCGGCAACCAACTCTCGCCATAATCATCTGACATCCAATACTGTCCCCACCCGGTCAAAACCCCGTCGGTCATCACTAGCACATCGCCAGCGTCCGAACTATCGATACGCGTACACCACGTTCCGTATGATTGCACCGAGTTGTCTTGCTGGGTCCATTCATCCATACTACTGCCTGGCGCAGCGTGATTTTCGAGCCCCAACCGCATGCGAAAATCCGGGGTGGCGGCGCTGATAGTGGCCGGCGTGTTGTCGGCCGCCAGAGGACTGCCCGGCGCGATGTTGTTTTGGTTTTCAAAAATTCGATAATTCCCACCGACAAAATCGCTCACTACATCAGCATAAGTCTGCTGATGGCGATTGATCATAAATAGGGACGTACCCATCACTACGGTCACAATCGCAAACAACAAAGTCAAAGAATACCTCTTGGCTTTCGTTATACTAAACGACTTCTTGTGGCACTTAAATAACATCTCCGTACCGTACACCTGTTTATAGTTGTTTTGTCCATTGTTTGTCTACCACACTGGACAACTCCAGTTTAAAGCATAATCGAATCCGTGTCAAGCATGAATTTCACTCTATTGTTCTCGATTACGGTCTAATCTTCCAAAGTTATATATTCCAAGGCAGCGAGGCGACGATTGACGAAATTACCGAGTTCTTCGGTCGAACGCAGCCGCTGCCACGAAAACAGCGACGGAGTTTCATCTTCTGGTGACATTTCTTTCCTTTTTGTGTTAAACTTACCCGACCATTGTAGCACAAACATTTTAAAAAGTCAAGACCTTTTAGCAAAAAATCATAAAATTTCAAAAGAATTCACAAAAGCAAACGCCAAAATTAAAAACATTGCGAACTTTTCCGGCTTATGCTAAAATG
Organism: Candidatus Saccharimonadota bacterium; assembly: GCA_009785095.1. Classification (GTDB taxonomy): domain Bacteria; phylum Patescibacteriota; class Saccharimonadia; order Saccharimonadales; family Saccharimonadaceae; genus WQXA01. The sequence goes on from WQXA01000007.1 coordinate 17,422, forward strand.
AAGCCCGAGGGGATGAAACAAACATGGAAATGTCCAGTGAAATCATGCAAATTTGGTTGCCGCTAATCGTAGCGGCGTTGGTTCAAGCTAGTTTCGGCCTCGGCGTGTCGATGTTGACGCTGCTCAGCGGGCATCTTCTGTCGGCGCCAGAATCGGCTCGGCGGTTGCACAAACTGTCGTTTGCCTATGTCGTCGGATCGCTCCTTGCGATTACGGTGCTGCTGCTGGCGTTTATGTATCTGTTAACCCAGTGGCCATTCACGAGCGGCCAACAATTCTGGGCGATTCTAACGGGCGCCGGGGTCGGTGTTGGTCTGTGTGTGCTATTGTTTTATTACCGGCGTGACAAGAAAGGCACGCGGCTGTGGCTGCCACGCCGAGCCGCTGAATATTTACACACTCGCACCAGAGAGACAAAGCACACGTTTGAAGCCTTCATTTTGGGCGTCGGTTCAATTGTGGCCGAACTGATTTTTATTATCGCGCCACTCCTGATGGCAGCCAATTTGATAGTGGGGTTGACCGGTTGGGAGCAGATTATTGCCGTCAAACTCTATCTGTTAATTGCTATTTTGCCCCTGATAATTCTGTTTATATCTAACCTCGGTAGGCGCAAGATTTCTACTTTCCAGAAATGGCGTGAAAAGAACAAAAAATTCTTGCAGGTGATGGCTGGTACGCTACTAATTTTACTAGGGTTCTATCTATTAACATACAAAGTTTTAGGAGGTTAAAATGATAAATGTTGTAGGAAAAACAACGAACGAATACGATCACGAGCGATTGTCGAAAGCCGTCAAACACGCCGTCTGCGCCAACCGCACGCCAATCGGCGATGCCGAAAACTGCGCCCAGCGCGTCATCGAGCGCGTCGAACATTGGTTGGCCGATAAAACTGAGGTCACCGGTCGCGAACTCAGACTACAATCGGCGGCAGTGCTGAGCGACTATAACGCCGACGCGGCCGATTATTATTTGACTGAAAAAATGTTATTTTAAAAAGGAGATTCTCCCAAATGTCCAAGCATAAATTCGACTACGATCTCATCGTCATCGGCAGCGGCGCGGCCGGTTCGGTAGCGGCGGAAATCGTGGCGCGGGCTGGTCAGAAAGTCGCCGTGATCGAGGCCGGTCACCTCGGCGGATCGGCTCCGAACTTGAGCGACGTGCCGGTTGGCGCGCTGATGACGGCAGCGCACTTGCTCGATGATACGATGCGCGGCACGGCGTTTGGCCTCAGAACGGCGGCGGTCAGCTACAATTATCCATCGATTAAGGGTTGGAAAGATTTGGCCGTGAAACGCTCGGGCGCTTCGGCCACGGGCGATTATTTGCGCGGGCACGGTATTAGCTTGTTCAAAGGTCGGGCACATTTCCTCAGCCCGCATGAAATTTCGATTGGCCGGCGGCACTTAACAGCTCACCAGTTTTTGATTGCCACCGGTTCGCGGACGTCGATACCGGATATCGCTGGTCTCGACACGATTGATTATTTAACGCCAGAAACAGCGATTGATCTAATGCGACCACCCAAAAGTCTATTCGTGGTCGGGGCGGGCGCTAGCGGCGTTCAGCTGGCTGAGCTGTTTTCGATCTTTGGTAGCAGAGTTCATTTGGCCGACATGCAAAAACGAATTTTGGCGCGCGAGGACGACGAAGTCTCGGAAGTCATAGCGGACGTCTTTACGCGTTTGCGCGGCGTGGAACTATTGACCTCTACGCGAGTTATTGCTGTGAAAAACGACGGACCGCTAAAAAAGGTGACTTACCTAACCGGCGAAAAGGAGCACTCGGTCAAAGTCGAAAAAGTCCTAATCGCGGCTGGTCGCACGCCGGGCGTGGACATCGGCCTAGAAAATGCCGGCGTGGATTACAACGAATCCGGCATCAAAACCAATAATTTCCTCTGTACATCGTCGCCGCACATTTACGCGGCTGGCGACGTGCTAGGAGGTTTCAACAAAACTCATAGCGCACTCAACGAGAGTCGCGTGGCGGCTCATAACCTGCTTAATCGAAACAAAATCACGCCAAATTATATGGCCTCGCCGCGCGTGATTTGGCTTAATCCAGAAGTAGCGGCGATTGGTATGACCGAGAAAGACCTAGCGCGCGAAGACACGAAATTCCGCTGCTCGATCGTCCAAAATTCGGCGATACCGCGCGCCAACACGGCGAATTTTTCGATCGGATTCGCCAAAGTTCTAACCGGTTTGAAAGGCGAGCTACTAGGCGCTACCATCGTGGCGCCGCACGCGGCAGAGATAATAGGCGAGGTCGGCCTGGCGATTAACAGCGGCCTCACGGCACAAGACATCGCCGAAACCATCCACCCGTTTGGCTCGTGGAGCGAGGCGCTGCGGCTAGCTTGCGCCAAAGTCCGCACCAAATAAATATTTTCTTTGTGATAAAATGGTTCTCACATGAAAATTGCGAGAAAAGTAAAAGGATTTCTTGATCGCTATCCACGAGCTGTCATGTTTGGCGCGCTCGGGCTAGCGGTAGCAGTTTTTCTCGGCATAGTTCTAAGTAAAATCGGAGTTTGGTCGGTTTGGTTTGACGAGAGTTTTTCTGCCTATATGATTCGACAGAAATGGGGTGACATTTGGCGTTTTACGGCGCTTGATGTTAATGCGCCACTCTACTATTACCTACTGAAACTGTGGTCGCTCGTGGTGGGCAATAGCGACGTGTGTTTAAGGCTGCTCAGCGTGCTATTCGGCGCGGGCTCAGTCATTGCTGGATTTTTCTTGGCGCGAAAATTATTCGGCCGGCGCATCGGATATTTTGCTTTGCCGTTTCTCACGCTATCGCCGATGCTGCTACGTTATGCCACAGAAATGCGCTGTTATACGCTACTGATTTTTCTTCTGATCATGGCGACCTATGTTTTTATTGTGGCCACTGAGAAAGAAAAAACCAAATGGTGGCTGCTCTATGGTTTTTTGATCGCGGCGGCGATGTGGACGCATTATTATGCGGCCTTGCCGATTCTGGCTCATTTCATCTGGCGAAAGATGACAGAAAAACGATTTTTCACACGCGATTTTGTCCACGGGATCATTTTTTCGGGCGGGCTGTTTTTGCCATGGCTGCCGATCATGATTCGCCAAATTACGACTGTTCAAGGCGCTGGATTTTGGATTCCGCCGTTTGGGATTGATACGATCAGTAGTTTCTTAGGCGAAACGATCGTCTATAACACTAATGATCATCTGACTAATTGGGTGGCGGTGGGCTTGATCGCGGCGCTGATTTTGCTGGTGATTCTGCTGATTCATAGTCGGCGGCTTTTAGCGAAAAAAACTAGGCCGAACTTTCTGCTCGTGCTACTACTAGTTTTCTTTCCGCCGTTGGTTCTAGGGGTTCTGTCGCTGCCGCCGCTCCAACCGATGTTCATTAATCGCTATGTTATTTTTTCGATGACGATGTTTGCGGTACTCATCGCCGTGGCGTTGGGAGCGAAATTAAAAACCAAGGTTCTAATAATTGCCCAGAAAGTCTTCTTGGTTTTGATGCTGGCCTTGAGCGTTTGGGGGGTTCGCAACGTTTTGGTTTTTGGTAATTATAACTTTGACACGCGTACGATATCGATGGCGAAAACTTTGATGAGTCGAATTTCTGAACAATCATCCAAACCGACCAAGGTGATCACCGACACGCCGTGGATTTTTTATGACGTGGTGGTTTATGAAACTCGCGAGAATCCGGTTTATTTTCTCGACTCGTCCACCAAATATGAGTACGGTTCGCTAGAAATTTTGCGGGAGGCGCACGAGTATAAAATCTTGGATCTAGCTAAATTTGCTCAGCCGGGACAGAGGATTTGGTACATTAGTTCGTCCGAGCAGGGCGCGCTTCGTCCGCCGGTGGATAATTGGAAGTGGCTGCGGCAAATTTCGCTAACCGATCCGATCGATGGTAATAGCCAATACAGCGCGGTGGAATATCTGGTCGAGTGATTTCTGTGGTAAGATGAAAGATGTGAAATATATTCTAGCGATCAGTGGCGGTGTCGATTCGGTGGTGCTTTTGGATATGGTGGCGCGCGGTCGTTTGCCTTTATTGCCTTTGCAGGAACGGTTCCTGCAAGAAGAGGATCTGGTGGTAGCGCATTTTGACCACGGGATTCGCGACGACTCGGCTAATGACGCCGAATTAGTGAAAAGTTTAGCCACAAAATATGGGATAGAGTGCGTGATTGGCTATGGTGAGCTCGGCGAAAATGCTAGCGAACAACTGGCGCGCGCCAGGCGTTATGAATTTCTGCGCGACCTTTGCAGTGATCTTTGCAAGGACGGAGCTTGCAAAATAATCACGGCGCATCACCAGGATGATCTCCTCGAAACCATTGTCATGAACCTGATCCGGGGTACTGGTTGGCGCGGGCTGGCGCCGTTTTGGTCGGACGATATTTTGCGTCCTTTGCTCAATCTAACCAAGGCGGAAATTGTTAGTTACGCTATCACTAATGACCTCGAATGGACGGAAGACGAGACGAATTACTCTAGTAAATATTTTAGAAATCGTGTGCGTGATTTTGTCTCGCGCATAAAAACCGAGCCGCGTGAGAAGCTACTCGAATTGAATAAAAAGCAGGTCAAGCTACGTAGCGAAATCGAAAAAATACTAAAACTTTGCAAGGACGGAGCTTGCAAAGTAGCGGATGTTTTGTCGCTGCCCGATAACGTAGCGGTTGAATTCTTGCGCCAGGTGACAAACGAAAAATTGACCACGCTGCAGCTGAGGCGCCTGCTAAAAAATCTCAAAATCGCCAAATCGGGCGATCGTCTCCAGCCCGGCGGCGGAATCCAGATCGGCATCTATCGAGGCAATCTCACTATTTCCAAAATTCGCTAAAATGCTTGTCCTAACGATAAAATCTCAGAGGAGATTTTACTTCCTCATTCGGTAAAACAAAACACGGCTTTGTTTTACTCTCATTTCGTAGTAAAATTGAATACATGAATCCAAACCACAAACGACCGGCCGGTGCGCCGATGCATAGCCAGCGCAAGAATCCCAAACAATCGCGCCGGCTGAAAAACACGGTTTTCTATGCGATTATTATTTTTATAATTCTGATGATTTTTGCCACACTTCGACCGGCGGATAGCCTGAAAGACATAGCTTTCTCCGATTTGGTTAGCGAGGTGGATAACGGCAAAGTCGCTAAAATTGTCGAGCGCGGCGCTGATCTGACTATCACGATGAAGGGCGACAACGGCGAGGCTGAGAAAAATCCCAGCAAGCAATCGCGCATTCCGTCGGGCGCTAGCGCTTCTGAGCAAGGTTTGGATATCAAAAAAGTCGAATACGTCGTCGAACCACCAGACACCACGAGCGACATGTTGTGGAGTGCGGCGACTCTGATCATTCCGATGGTTTTGATCATTACGTTGTTCGTCTGGATGATGCGTCAAGCCGGCGCCCAGGGCAATCAATCGATGGCTTTCGGTCGGTCAAAGGCGAAATTATACGGACGAGACAAAAAACAAACCAAGTTCGCCGAAATCGCCGGCAACGAAGAAGCCAAGGACGACCTAGTCGAAGTCGTTGATTTCCTAAAAAACCCCAAGAAATTTGCCGATGTCGGCGCCAAAATCCCCAAAGGCGTATTATTAGTCGGCCCACCCGGCACCGGCAAAACCATGATGGCACGAGCCGTGGCCGGCGAAGCCAACGTGCCGTTCTTTTCGATTTCCGGTTCGGAATTTGTGGAAATGTTCGTCGGCGTCGGCGCCAGCCGCGTGCGCGATTTGTTCGAAAAAGCTAAGAAAAACGCACCGTGCATCGTCTTTATTGACGAAATTGACGCAGTCGGTCGGCGGCGCGGCTCGGGCATGGGCGGCGGACACGACGAGCGCGAGCAAACCCTTAACCAGATTTTGGTCGAGATGGATGGATTCGAAGACAAACAAAACGTGATTGTCCTAGCGGCGACTAATCGATCCGATGTTTTGGATCCGGCGCTCTTGCGACCGGGGCGGTTCGATCGGCGAGTTAATATTACTTTGCCCGAAAGAAAAGACCGAAAAGCCATCCTAGAGGTGCATTTCAAGGAAAAACCGACCGAAAAAAATGCCGACCTCGATGCCTTGGCGGCCAAAACCACCGGCAGCTCAGGAGCTGATCTCGCCAATATCGCCAACGAAGCCGCCATTCGCGCGGCGCGCCAAAACCGCAAAATTATCAACAACGAGGACATCACCCAGGCATTTGAAAAAGTTTCAATCGGTCCCGAGCGCAAGAACAAAGTCATGAACGATCACGATCGCGAGCTGACGGCTTATCACGAGGGTGGCCACGCTCTCGTCGCGCAGGTTCTGCCCGATAGCGATGACGTCCACAAGGTAACAATTATCTCGCGCGGTATGACCGGCGGCGTGACCTGGACGATTCCGCCGGAGGATCGACCTTATACCAGCGTTGTCGAATTCAAAGACATCCTGGCGCGGGCGCTGGGCGGTCGCATTGCCGAGGAAATCGTCTATGGCCGCGACAAAATTACCACTGGCGCCGGTTCGGATCTTCGAAATGCCACAGCCGTGGCGCGCGACATGATCATCGAGCAGGGCATGGGCAGCAAACTGCGCGACCAGGTCTTCCACGAAACAGAAGGTGGTTTGATGTTCGACAAAATGACGCGCGACAAACCTTACTCAGAAAAAACCGCCGAAGAAATCGATCGCGAAGTCAATGAACTGATCGAAGAAGCCGCTAAACGTGCCCGCGCCGTGATTTCTGAAAACCGGAGCTTCCTCGAGAAAATCAAAGACGCCCTGCTAGAAGAAGAAACGTTGGACGGCGACCAAGTGGCCACGATACTCAAAGGCGCCAAATTGCCCGACAGTGTCAAATTATACTAAAATATGATAGAATATTCTCTGTAATGTCGAGTGATGACGAAGAGCGTAATATTTCTGTTGCTGGTGAAAAATCGGCTAGTGAGCTCTTGGAGCATTATACCGAGCGTACCGAGAAAATCGCCGAGACCAAGGAAAAGGAGCAAAAGCAGCGTCGGCGCAATCGTGCTTTGACGGCCATTGCTCGCGCTAATAGCAAAATCCCCATCGAGATGGCAGCAACTTTGATAGCCAGCTCGATGTTAGTTTCGGCTGCGTTGGGCATGTACCGTGACCGTTTGCTCAATACCATGTATCTCCATACCTACCCGGTTGGCATCGATGCTTACACGGTGGCTTTCTCCATTCCGGACTTCATGTTCCTCATTCTAACTAGCGGCGCACTGAGCGTGGCATTTATACCAGTTTTCAATTCACGTCTGGCCAAAAGCAACCGCGAGTCAGCTTGGCAGATGAGTAGCTCGATAATCAATCTTCTGGCGCTGGTTACACTAGTAGCTTCTATACTTATCATTATTTTTGCACCGATTTTAGTTTACATTGTTGCACCCGGCCTGAGCGAATCTGGCCAAGCCCTAGCTATTTCTATGATGCGCGTCATCGCAGTCAACCCGCTTTTATTTTCTATTGCGGCAGTCATGGCTTCGATCCAACAGGCTGTCGGGCGATTTGTTTTCTTTGCGTTGTCACCGGCGATTTATAACATCGGCATTATTGTCGGTACGCTATGGTTCACGAACGGCATCAATTTGTTCGGTTGGCAGATATTCGAGGGCGGCATCATGGGTGTGGCGCTAGGCGTGGTTTTGGGCGCAGTGCTTCAATTATTAGTATCCTCTTTAGGGTTAATCAGTCTGGGCTTTGATTACAAGTTCAAGATTTTTTGGAAGAATCTCGGCTTTCGAAAAGTTCTGTCGCTGCTGCCGGCGCGTTCGGCCGACCAGGGTCTCGACTATGTGAATTTTATGGTTGGTCAAAACCTGGCTAGTCGCTTGGGAGAAGGTACGATTCGCGCCTACCAGCAGGCTGGTACGCTTTATACTATGCCGATTAATTTGATTGGTGTGGCGATTTCTACGGCGGCTTTTCCGCGAATGACCGAGCGCATCAGCCAGGGTCGACCTGATTTATTTGCGCGCGAGCTAAGGGCGATCATCCGGGTGATTATTTGGCTGGCTATGCCGGTGGCGGCGATCGCTTTCTTTGCGCGAGGCTACATCGTGAGTGTTATTGTGCGGGGTGGTGACCAGCAAATTGTAACTTTGCTTGGTATCCTTTGTTTGGTGATTTTGCTGCGCAGCGTTTACCACATCGCGGCGCGGAGTTTCTACGCCCAGCAAGACACGCGTACGCCGCTGCTAATTTCTTTGATAACGGTGGCTATTTCGATTGGGCTTGCGATATGGTTCGTGTTTGGTTTGGAAACGGGTGCAGTCGGTATCGCTTGGGCGCAAGTCATCTGGGCGGCTCTCGAAATTACCGCACTATTTGTGTTGATGGCGCGACGCATTCCGAATTTATTTAACCGCGATTTTTGGTCGGGCGTCGGTCGAATGATAGTCGCAACGGCCATAATGTCTATTGGCACATACGCTCTCGTTAAATTCATCGGGCTAGAATTTGCTGACCAAACCATGCTCATGGTCTTGCCGCAATTGGCTATCATCGGCCTAGCCAGCCTAGCGCTATATGTGCTTCTATCAAAATTACTCCAGCTCAGCGAAGCCGTCCCGGTGCTAAATTATATTAAGAAAATCACCCTCGGCAAATTGTGGGTGGGGCGAAAACCATGAGCGAAAAAATTAGAAATTTCTGTATCATCGCCCACATTGACCACGGCAAAAGTACCTTGGCCGATCGCATGATGGAGCTGACCAACACGGTTGCCAAACGCGACATGAAATCGCAGTTGCTCGATTCGATGGATTTGGAAAGGGAAAAAGGAATCACGATCAAGCTCGCGCCGGTGCGGATGAAATATAATTACCGTCATTCCGGACAAGCGATTCGTCAGAATCGCGCTGATCCGGAATCCAGTGCGCAGCACATCGCCGAAGGCGATTACGACTTAAATCTAATTGACACTCCCGGCCACGTCGACTTTTCCTACGAAGTTTCGCGCTCGCTCGCTGCCGTTGAGGGCGCGGTTTTGGTGGTCGACGCTAGCCAGGGCATCCAGGCTCAAACCCTGGCCAACGTTTACATGGCGATGGAACAGGATCTAACGATCATCCCGGTTCTCAACAAAATTGATTTGCCGGCGTCCGACGTGTCGCGCGTGACTAAGGAGATCGTTAACTTGCTCGGCTGTAGCGAATCGGACATTATAAAAATTTCCGCCAAAACCGGCGAAGGCGTCGAGCAAGTTTTGGAGGCGATTATCGAGAAAATCCCCGCGCCACACGGCAATTTGGACAAGCCAACCCGCGCCCTGATTTTCGATTCATATTACGATGATTATCGCGGCGTGGTTTTGTACGTGCGCGTGGTCGATGGCCAAATCGCTAAAAACGATGCTATCAAAATGCTCGCCACCAACGCCAGCGGCATCGCCCTCGAAGTCGGTCACTTATCGCCCAACATGACGCCCGATCCCGAACTCGCCACCGGCGAAATCGGCTACATCGTGACCAACCTCAAAACCACCCGCGACGCTAAAGTCGGCGACACGGTCACACTCACGAAATATTTAAAGGAAACAAAATGAAATGGTTCGCGATAACTGGCTCTTGGCGCTCGCAAACTGCGGAGCTAAAAGAAGATTTAAAAAAAGCAATCGACGAAATTATCAAAAATGGCGACGGGATCGTGTCGGGCGGCGCGCTCGGCGTGGATTATTTGGCGACTGCCGAGATGCTGCAAATTCCCGATTGGCAAAAACGCGTCCGGATCATTATTCCGACGCCACTCGACGTTTGGCGGAAGCATTATCTCAAACGCGCCAACGAGGGTGTCATCACGCAGGCTCAGGCCGAATCTGTAAACGAGCTGCTAGAGAAAATCAAACGAGGCGGTTGCTTGATCGAGATGAATTTTGATGTCCTGAATCAGGAAACTTATTTTGCTCGTAACACCGAGATCGTCGAAATGGCCGACGAGCTACTAGCCTTCCAGGTCAACGACAGCGCCGGCGTCCAAGACGCAATCGATAAAGCAATCAAATTGAACAAAAAAGTCACACTAAAAAAATATTTCAAGGAGGAAGCGAAATGAAAAACATCCCCGAAAAAGTTGAAAAATTAATCGCCGGGGCGAAGACTTCGTTCATCGCCTCGGTCGACGAAAATGGTTTTCCGAACATGAAAGCGATGCTCGCGCCGCGCCAGCGCGAGGGCATAAAAACCTTTTGGTTTACCACCAACACTTCGTCGATGCGTACGAAACAATATCGGAAAAATCCAAAAAGCAGCATTTACTTCTACGAACGCGGCCGTTTCAATTATCAAGGCGTCATGTTGATCGGCGAAATGGAAGTCCTAACCGACGCCAAATCCAAGGAAATGATCTGGCACTTTGGCGATACAATGTACTACAAAAAAGGCGTCACCGACCCGGATTATTGCGTGCTAAAATTCACCGCCCACGCGGGTCGATATTATAGCAATTTCAAAACCGAGAGTTTTGATATAAAATAGAAGAACAAGGAGGAATAATGAAGAAGAAATTTTGTCAAAGTTGCGCCATGCCGATGAGCAAGAAAGAAGATTTCGGCACCAAGGCCGACGGTTCTGTGAGCGAAGAATACTGTAGTTATTGTTTCAAAAAAGGCAAATTTACCAATCCAAATATCACCATGGATGAAATGTTGGAGCTCGGCCTAAAAGGCATCGACGCCAACACCGAAATGAGCAAACCCGTGAAATTTATGATCAAGAAAATGTACCCAGCGCAGTTGAAGAAGCTGAAGCGCTGGAGTACGTAATCCTAGAGCTGATATAATATCTTTTATGAACGACAGGGAAATAACCAAAAAACTCGTCGGCAATGATTATGAAAAAGCCAAACGGCTGATCCTCGATAAAGGCTTAAGTGTTTCCGACGATATATTTGCTGCACCCGTCGGCACAATTGATGAACAAAAATCAAAAATATACGAAAAACCGGACGGCACTTTTCGCTTTTATTGTTATATGAAACATGAGAGTATAGAATGATTATCCAACCACTCCCCGGCTACAAAGACGTCAAACCTTTCGTCTATGCTGGTTTTTTCCCGGTCAGCAACGAAGATTACCAGAACCTAAAAGACGCGGTCGAAAAACTCTCACTCAGTGATTCGGCGCTACAATTCACACCGGAAAATTCGCCGGTGTTGGGATTCGGTGTGCGAATCGGCTTCCTTGGATTGTTACACATGGACATAATTCGCGAGCGGTTGGAGCGCGAGTACGGCCTCGACCTAGTGATAACGAATCCGTCGACGGATTATCACGTTACGTTGGTAAACGGCGAAAAATTAGACATCAAATCAGCTTCCGAGTTGCCCGATGCGTCCAAAGTAGCTGAGATCGCCGAACCGTGGGCGAGCGGCGAAATCATTGCGCCCAAAAAATACGTCGGCAACATTATCAATCTGATTATCGAAAAACGCGGGAAACAAGAAAATCTGAATTACATCGAGGATCGCGCGCTAATTACATTCGAGGCGCCGATCGCCAACCTGCTGACCGATTTCTACGATCGGCTAAAATCGACGACTAGCGGTTACGCGACTTATAATTATGAGCTAGCTGATTATCGCGTGGGTGATTTGGTTCGAGTTGATTTCTATGTGGCGGGCGATATGGTTTCGGCGTTGAGTGTCATGGCGCATCGCTCGGAAGCCCAAAGCCTAGGTCGTGAAGTGGTCAAGAAATTAAAAGAAGTCATCCCACGCCAGAATTTCGAAGTGGCGCTGCAGGCGGCGATTGGCGGCAAATTCATCGCCCGCGAAGATTTGTCGGCTTATCGAAAAGACGTCACGACCGGCCTCTATGGCGGCGACGTCACGCGCAAGAAAAAAGTCCTCGCCAAACAAGCCAAAGGCAAAAAACGCATGAAACGCTTCGGCCGCGTCGACATCCCGAGCGAGGCTTTCACGGTCATGCTCAAACGCAATTGATAGCGCAAAACCTCAAAATCTAGTAAACTAGTACTTATGACAAAAACCATAGTCGCCAGAGTCAAAACGACGGACATGACCAAGGCCATCACGTTCATCGGCGCCATCATCATTTTGTGCGTGCTAACGATTCCGCGCTATGTGATCGAAGGGAAATCGTCGAACAAATATTTCGTCGCCGGGGTGGCGTTGGCCATCGTGATACTCGGGACTTGGACGATTGTTAGGATCATCCAGCGCGCCTACATCCACGGCGTCATTAGCATGGATTCAAAGAATTTATACATCGGTCGGCGGCCGATGGCTTGGAAAAAGATCGCCCAAATTTACATCGTGCAAAAGTTCAAAGAAACTCATCTCGTCGTGACTTCGGAGTTCGTTCCGGTCGATAAAATTCTGGTTTTCGAAGAAGACAACGAGCCGGCGGGGCCGATCGATTCGCTGGCTTATCGCATAAATTTGTCGAATTTTAATTTGTCGCCCGAGAAAATCAGTCAGATTCTGAATAAGGAATTAGCAAAGCATCAAAAGTCGAAAAAAGCGTGACTCGTAGGAAATCCCTTTACGTCACTGCGAGTGTAACGAAGCAGTCTAGTTCTGGATTGCTTCCCCCGGATCAAGTCCGGGGTCGCAATGACGAACGCTAACTCAAACACGCTTTTGAACAAATTCGTAAAGCTTATCAACCACTTCCGCGAGAACCGCCTCGCGCGATTGCTGGCCATTGATCTCGATCAGCAGTCCCATTTGGCGATAGACGTCGACGACGGGCAGGGTCTTGTCGCGGAACCACTCGATCCTGGTTCGGACTGTTTCTTCACTCAGCTCGTCGACGCGCTCGCCACGGTCGCGCAATTCTTTGCTCATTTCCCAGCGCTGCCAAACTTCTTCTTCGCTAATGTATATGGACAGAACCGCTTTGGTCGGGTGGCCACTTTTGATTAGAGATTCGATAACGAGATCTTCCTCGCCGGTATGCCGACCGAAGCTGCCGAGAATCAACGCGCCGGCCGGCAATTCGTGCGCAATGTAATCGGCGATCAGGACTTTGTACTCGACGGGATTAGTTAGGCGACCGACATCGCTCCACTCTTTGTTATTCAACCGATCGCCGCTAGCGCGCACGATGTCACCGCTAGCGATGAATGTCGCGCCCAACGCCTCGGCCAATTTTTTCCCGACCGTGTCTTTGCCGCTATATTGAATACCGAAAACATTTATCGATCCCGTGCCGAGCCAATTCTTGATCGCCTCAATCTTGTTTTCCATTTTCACAACCTCGCCGGCAATTGTCTGAGGTCGGTCATTGTCCAGTTGTTGGCGCTCGATTGGGACAAGGCGTACGGTGTCAAATAGAGGTTGGGCGTGTAATTGAAGATCTCGGAAGGAATA
>WQXA01000008.1 GCA_009785095.1 Candidatus Saccharimonadota bacterium
AAGCCGAGCAAATCGGTGGCTTGATCGTCATCGTCGTTCGTTTGCTCAATGTCCACGATGCGCGTTTCGCCCGCCAAAGCCTCGTACTGCGCCATCAAAATCGCGGCCGCTTGCTCAAAGGCATCGCTCGGCGTGATCGTGCCATCGGTGTCGATCGTCAAGGTCAGTTTGTCGAGATCAACATTGTCGCCAACGCGAGTTTTGTCGACAAAATAACGCACGCGGCGCACCGGCGAAAAGACCGCGTCGAGCGCGATCATATCGCTATGCAGGCGCTTGGTGGTGGATTCTTCGATCGTTTGGTAACCGCGGCCACTCTCGATGACGAGACTCATCTTGAGCTCGCCCTTCGGATCGTCGATGGTGGCGATTAACTGATCAGGATTGATGATTTCGACGTCTGCGGTTGTCTTGATATCGCCAGCCGTGACTACGCCGCCCTTTTTGCTCAAAGACAACTCAATCGGCTCACCGCTAAAGGATTTAATAGCGATCGATTTCAGATTCAACATGATTTCCACGACGTCTTCTTTGACGCCAGGGATGGTAGTGAATTCGTGACTGACGCCGTCGATTTTGAAAGCCGTCACCGCCGCGCCCTCGATACTCGAGAGCAATACTCGACGTAATGAGTTGCCGAGTGTCTGGCCGTAGCCGCTAGCTAGCGGTTCGATGACGATGGTGGCGCTGCTCGGGCCGGCCTCTTCGACGCTTGATACCACTGGATTTAAGATTGCTTTACTCATATTTCTCCTCCCTTTAGCGCGAGTAGTACTCGACAATTAATTGTTCATTGATATCCGGTTCCGCTTCTTCGCGACTCGGTAGACCGGTGATTTCGACCGTCATTTTCTTGACGTTGGCCTTGAGCCAGCCAACCCCACCGCCGCCAGCATCGCGAGAAATTTCGTCCAGGGACGCAAAGTAAGCAGTTTTAGCGCTAGAGGGCCGAACCGCGATTTGATCGCCAGCCTTGACGCGGATCGATGGAATGTCGACGCGGCGGCCATTCAAAGTAAAATGACCGTGGCTGACGAGTTGGCGGGCTTGGCGGCGCGACGTCGCAAAACCAGCCCGATAAACTGTGTTATCGAGACGTCGCTCGAGCAGCTGCAATAGATTTTCGCCCGACATGCCGCTCATTCGCTCGGCTTCTTTCATCAGGTTAGCGAATTGCTTTTCGAGCAGGCCGTAGATGCGGCGGACTTTTTGCTTTTCGCGTAATTGTGTCAAGTAAAGCGACGGTTTGCCACTACGGCCGTGAGCGTGTTGACCGGGGATGCCGGACTTGCGCGCCATGATTTTGTGCGCCTTGGGATGCAAAGCATAGCCCTCGCGGCGACTTTGTTTAACGATTGGTGATTTATCTCGTGCCATTTCTAAGGCCTCCTCTCGCGTTTTGCTCGAACCCCGCCGTGCGGTACGCCGGTTACGTCCGCGATGCTCTCGATTACAAAATCGTGATTATTTAGGGCTCGGACGGCCGCATCGCGACCCAAGCCGACGCCTTTGACGAAAACGTCGATTTTGGTTAGGCCGAATTGGCTGCGAGCGATTTCGGCGGCTTTGTCGGTGGCGATTTGCGCCGCATAAGCCGTGCCTTTCTTCGACCCGCGAAAACCACAAGTGCCGGCCGAGCTGGCGGCGATGACGTTGCCTTTGGCGTCCGCAAAGCTAATGATCGTGTTGTTGAACGTGGCCTGGATGTGGACTTGGCCGATGGGCACGCTGCGTTTGGTTTTCTTCTTGGCGCGCTTTTTGGCTTCTGGTTTTTCAGAAGCAGCCGCAGTTTCAGCCGGCGTTCCGGTATTGTCATCGTGAGACGGTTTATCGTCGTGTTGAGCCACTGCTTCGATCGAAGTAGGTTGCTTCGTCGCTTCGTTCCGCGCAATGACGTTATTTTCTTCTGCCATAATTTTATCCTCGCTCATGTCTTGCTCGCTGCTTTAGGTTGACTGCCACCGATGGCGATGCGTTTGCCGCGTTTAGTGCGAGCGTTGGTTCGCGTCCTTTGGCCGCGCACCGGCAGATTCGCCTTGTGACGCAGACCGCGGTACGAACCGATGTCTTTGAGCCGCTTGACATTGTTGGCCACCACGCGGTGCAAATCGCCCTCCACGTTGTAATTGGCATCAATAATGTCGCGGATTTTCTTCTCCTCCGCCTCGTCCAAATCCTTGACGCGCTTGGTCGGGTCGACTTTGGCGGCCGCGGCGATGTCGCTCGCCGATTTTGAACCAATGCCATAGATATAAGTCAGCGCGATGACGATCCGCTTGTCCGAAGGGACTTCGACGTTTGCAAATCTAGCCATTTATGCCGCATCCCCTCCTCCCAGATCTTCCGAGTATCCTGGGATCAGTGCTTCAATCTGTGAGTCTGTTAGTTCGTCTCGTGTCACCACTGTCATACCCATGTTTTCTAGTGCACTCGTAAATTCATCGTTATTATTCAAATCATCGGCGTCTACAACCAACATTATTACACCAGACGAATCAATAACAAACCTTGCATTTGGGTCGTGAGCTCTTCGATTAAACTCCTCTATTGTCACGGGCGACATCGATGTGTAATCAATCTGTCCAGGTCTAATCATAGGAATAACATCCCCCCCCCTACTACTACCATCACCTTCTAGTTTCCTTGACATATTCCTCCTATCCTTGCCTTTGCTTATTACGTGGTTTTTTCTTGTTTATGACACTGAGGCGCCCTTTGCGACGAACTAATTTGTCGTCGGGGCTGCGTTTTTTGACGCTGGCTTGAACTTTCATCTAGCGGCGCTGTCCTTTCCCTGCGAAACCGTTTCCTTGCGGTGCAGAATTACTTTTTTCCTCACGTAGCCGGAAGGTGATTCGTCCCTTTGTGAGATCATAAGGGGTCATCTCAACCTCGACTTTATCGCCCGGCACTAGCCGTATGTAGTGCTTGCGCATCTTTCCTGACACGTGGGCGATAATGGTATGGCTGTTCTCGAGCTCGACACGAAACTGGGCGCTCGGCAGAGTCTCCACCACAACGCCGATCATCTTGATAACTTCCTTGTCGGCTGCCATACTTTAACTACGGTCGTCAATTATACAGCAAAAGCCATATCAGTGCAACCCCTAATTTTTATATTACACCGAACACGCTCGTCTCGGTGACGATTACCCCTATTGTAGCACAAGCGCTTTCAAAAGTCAAGCCCTATTTCGTTTTCTCTTGGCGTCGGATGGTCAGAGCACCAATCAATAGAAAGCCTATGATGAAACCGCAAATAATTATTAGATCTTTGGTGTGGTCGACGCCCCAGCTACCACCAGCAGCGATGCGCTTCATTAAATCACTACTATAGGTCAGCGGCAGCCAATCAGAAATACGAGCCAGCACCGTCGCCATTTGGTCACGCGCCACGAATAATCCACACAGCAAAATCTGCGGGAACAAGAGCGCCGGCATGAACTGGATGGCCTGGAACTCGGTTCTGGCGAACGCGCTGGTGAACAGCCCCATGGTCGTACCGAGCAATGCAGAAGCAACCGCCGCGATGATGGCGAAACTGGTGCCGCCGCCTATTTCAATGCCGAGGCCATAAATCATCACTAGAGTGGCCAGCACTGCTTGGATTGCCGCTACTAGCGAGAACGCCAACGCGTAGCCGAATATAAAATCACTCTTTCGTAGTGGCATACTCATTAGCCGGCTTAGTGTACCACTTTTTCGCTCGCGCAATGTGGCGATGGATGTAATCAAAAACATCATAATCATCGGGAAAATTCCTAGCATCAGTGGCGCGAATTGGGTAAAGAATAAATCGTTATTAAAAACATATTTGAGTAGCCACAACAGTAGTGGTGGCACTGCAAAAATTAACACCAGCGTACGTGGGTCGTGCGCTAGTTGTTTAAGCACGCGCGCAGCAGTGTAAAGGGCTTTCATTTTGGCTCCTTTTTATTAGTTTGGCGGACCAATTTGAGAAATGCTTGTTCAATATTTCGTGATTTGGTTTTCTCCTCAAGCTCGCTTGGGCTGCCAATCGCGATGATTTTTCCTTCATGCATCAAAACTAAATCGTCGCAACGCGCCGCTTCGGTCATGGAGTGGCTGGAAACAATCAATGTCGCGCCTTTCCCCGTGATTTCGCGGAATAACTTCCACAGGTTCTCAATCAATAGCGGGTCGAGTCCGACAGTTGGCTCGTCGAGAACCAACAATTCTGGCTGGCCGAGCAGCGCCACCGCCAGGCTAACACGTTGTTTTTGCCCGCCGGACAAATCTGTGACTAGCTGGTTTTTCTGGTCAGACAAATCCACTTTGTGCAAAATCTCCTCGACACGGGTTTTGACTTCTAACCGACTTAACCCGATAATCCTAGCAAAGTAAATCAGGTTTTGTCGAACGGTTAGGTCGTCATAAACAGCCAACTCTTGCGACATATAGGCCACTCGCTCGCGTAGTTGTCCGGCGCCGGCCGAGAGCCCCAGCACCGCGACTTTGTTCGCTGGCAATTTCAGCTGCCCAACGATCGATTTAATCAGAGTGGTCTTGCCCGATCCTGACGGACCGATCAATCCCGCAATTTGCCCGATCGGGATTTTGAGGCTGACATCATCTAGCGCCTTCACTCTACCGTCGTAGGTAACGGACAAATCGCGCACCGTCGCCACATATTTCATGGTGACATTGTAACACAATTTTGTAAAAAGTTTTACTTATTCGTTGCGCGTTGCATAAACCAAAACGCGTTTATCGGCGGTCGGTACACCGTTGGCGTCCACGGTGCCGCGGTATTTTCCGGCGCAGGTGATTAGCGTCAACCCCTCTTTGTCGAGCTCGATCGACCGGACGGCTTTCTTCATGTCGACGTCGGCTAGTTTGACGATTTCGACCGATCGCACCGTGTATTCGAGCTTTTCACCATCGCCACGCTCTATGGTGATCGCATCGCCACGCTCTAACTTAGAAAGATTGTCAAAGACACACCTCATAGTCCGCGAAAAGCAAGTATGCCCGGTCAACAGCGTGGCCACGCCGTAATGCCCCGAACCGGGCAAAGTGGTCTGGGCGCAGCGCCGATCGACTAGCGGGTTGATTTGACAATCATACCAACCGACATCGTTGATATTTTTCGGCACGTCGAGTTGTTGATTGCCATCGTCGCCGGGAGATTTGACGCCGAGCGCGATCAACCTAGTTTTGCCCACGCCGGCCGCCGGGATGTAGAGGTAGCGCGGTCGCTCCGGCGGCACGGTGTACTCGTCGCGTTCTTGGTCGGAAATCGGTTCGGTGGAAATTTCTAGCTCGCTAAATTGCTGCTCGAACAATTCCCGCTCGCGATTATGCGACAGGATACGAACTACCATAAACCCGAGCGCTGCCGACACGACCAACAC
Organism: Candidatus Saccharimonadota bacterium; assembly: GCA_009785095.1. Classification (GTDB taxonomy): domain Bacteria; phylum Patescibacteriota; class Saccharimonadia; order Saccharimonadales; family Saccharimonadaceae; genus WQXA01. Next base: position 5,376 of record WQXA01000008.1, read on the forward strand.
CAACACGGCCACCAGCATCGCCGTTTTTTTCTTGCCGAGACGTTTTGCCACCACGCGTCCGCCTACTTGTATTCGTCGTAAGTTACCATCAAAGCTCGCGAGTTGAGCTGGCGGAGGCTCTCGAGCGCCACGCTGACGACGATGAGTAGACCGGTGCCGCCAATCGCTAGATTTTGAGCCGCGCCACCCATGCCGAGCACCGTGAAGATATATTCAAAGACGAACGGCAAGACCGCGATCAACCCGAGAGCGAGTGAGCCGAACAAGGTCAAACGGTTGACGATTTTGGTCAAGTATTTTTCGGTCTGTTTACCCGGGCGCACACCATCAATAAATCCACCTTGCTTTTGCAGATTTTCAGCAATCTCGCTCGAGTTAAAGACAATCGAAGTGTAAAAGTAAGTAAAGCCCACGACCAACAGGAAATAAGCAATCGGATAGATCCACTGTGTCCAATCACCAACCGCGCTAAAGCTACTAGCGCCAGAGCGCTGGAACCACAAAATCAAGTTTTGGCCTAATTCAGCATTGTTCCCAGTCGCCACTAAGAGTTGCCCCAAGAAAGCCGGCAGCGACAAAAACGCCACCGCGAAGATGACCGGAATCACGCCAGCGGTGATGAGCTTTATCGGTAAAATCGATTTGATGCCACCGTAGGCGCTATTGCCATGGACGCGCTTGGCATAATTGATAGTGATGATGCGTTGGCCTTCGTTGATTTTGACCAGTATATATAACACCACGACGGCAATCATCCCCATAATCAGCAATAATATCGTGGCTCCATGATTGAGCCACGGAATCGTGAACCAATTAAACACGTGGAAAGCCTGGCTCGGATCGCTGACCGTAAAGATTGACGACCCCAGATCGCTAAGTGTTTTAGGCAACTGAGAAATAATACTCGCGAAAATGAGCAAACTAATACCGTTGCCGATGCCCTTTTCCGTGATAATTTCGCCCAACCACATCAGCATCATGGCGCCGGCCGTCATGGCCGAGACGGCTATTACCCACTGGTTCATCGACATCTCGATGCCCGCTAATGCTGGGTAAGTGCCACGCAAAATAAATATAAACGCCACCGATTGCAGAAGCGCCAGCGGCAGAGTAACTATGCGCGTCCATTGGTTGATTTTGCGTCGACCGGACTCGCCGTCCTTGTGCATTTCTTCTAATTTCGGAACGGCCTTGGTCAAGAGTTGCGAGATAATCGAAGCCGTAATATACGGCGCGAGTCCAACCAACATAATCGAGAGCCTAGATAGCGCACCGCCGCTCAACAGGTTGATAAAACCGCCAAGCGAGTCATTGCCGCCCAACATCGAGTTTATGACGTCCTTGAGCACAGTCGGCTCGGCCAAGGGCACCGGAATATGCGCCATGAAACGATAAACGATGATGATACCGAGCACCGCCAGCACGCGATTTCTCATGTCGCTATTCTTGAATGATTTAAAAATTGTTTTCCAGTTCAAAACGTTTCCCCTCTTAAGCTACTGCCGACCATTTTACCCGAAAAAATTGCCTCGGTCAAGGACTCATAAAGGTTTTGCAAGCTCCGTCCTTGCAAAGTTTTCGTGAATTATCGAGCGATTTTAGCAAGGACTGCCGCCGCACGATCAATGTCGCTCGCTCTGTTATGCAAGCCCAAACTCATGCGAACTAGCGGCGGATATTGTTTGACTTTATCGAGATAATAATGACAGCAGAAATAGCCACTGCGCGTCATGATGCCAGCATCGGATAGCGCATCAGCTAGCATATGACCATCAAAATTTTCGTGATAAAACGAAATCGTCGTGGTCGGTTCTTGATTAATCAAATGAATTTTCGGCGCCGATTGCAAAAAGTCGAAAATCTGCTGGGCGAACTGTGACAATTGTCCGTGACCATTTTGACTAAGGAAATCGATCGCCGCGCCCAGGCCGATAATCTCAGCATACGGTTGCAGCCCGGGCTCGAACGCCGTGTGAGCGTGCTCCGGGCTCCTGCTCGACAGATCATAAGTATCGGCTCGCACGTCATCCACCGTCATGCCACCGATGAAGGTTGAATCAATTCTGTCCAATAGTTTCCGCCGCACGACCATAACGCCCAAACTCGGGCCGTACATCTTGTGCGAAGAAAAACAGATCGCGTCGGCGTCGATGCCCTGCAACATCTCGCGGTAAAACGACATGGTTTGCGCGGCGTCGATAATGAAAATGCCGCCTTGTTTTTTGACTTTGGCCGCGACCTCTTTGATGTTCGACATTTGTCGGCCATCGATGTTTGAGACGGCGTTCATGACTACGACCGCGTCGGTGAAATCGGCCGTGCTGAGGTCGATCGAGCCGTCGTCGTTTCTTACCAGAATTTCGCGTGGGATACCGTGTTTCTTGGCAAAAGTAATGGTCGACAGAAACGGCGAATTGTGCTCGATGTCGCTGGTGATGACTTTTTTGATGCCGTCAATTTTCAGCTGATCGAGCAGCAGATTGATCCCGTAAGTTGTGTTGAGCGTAAAGCTAACGAAATAATCTTTCCCGCTCAGTTTTAGCATCTTCAGGATTTTGGCGCGCGTCGCGCTAACCCGTTCGTCGACCTCTCGACCCCATTTGTACTTGACGCGCTCACCACAGGAATTGAACTCGGTGTAATATTGTTGCATGGCGTCGATAACCGGCTGCGGCCTCAGACTCTGGCAAGCCGAATCCAAATAAACGTCAGTTTCCGTGAGATACGGGAAATCTTCGGCGGTGCTGGCGTGAGATTTTTTTAACAATTAATCCTCCTCGGTTTCACGAACAATTATAGCACAAATATTTTAGGATTTTCGTGAAAATTAATTTTTGCTTTCTCTAACTAATCTGCCTAAATCATACGAACCGTCCGGCTCCTTACCCGCCATTATTGATGCAATTTCCAGAACATCTACCCCAAGCTGATCAAATCCGACCATTTGGTAATGCAAACCACCGATTCGCCAGTCACTTATAGGATCGTCATATTCTAGTCGCGAATCTATATTGACGATTTTTCCAGTTTCGTCTAAAACTCTTTTCGCAATCACCTTCGCAGTTTCGCTGGGAATTATCTTTCCTTTACGATGAGTTTCGACAAGTCTTAATTCTTGCTCTTCACAGGTTCTCGCATAAGCTACAATATCATCTATGAAAGTTTCCACCTCGAATCGAAAATTTCCACCTCTAAAAATCGGTATAGTTCGGGACGCATTTTCGAGCGCTTCCACTTGCTGCTCGCTCAATCCAGCCGTCCCGATAATCAGAGGTTTTAAGACTTTTTCCGCGAAAGCCAGTATCTTATCAAAACTATCTTTGTGTGAAAAATCGACTATGACGTCAAAATCTTCTCTTATTTCGTCCAGCTCATCATATGTGTAATATCCCTCTCCCCTCTCTCGACTCACACCAGCTACAATTTCAGCCGGGCTTTGATTCTGGGCAGCTAGCGCTGCTTGGCCTGTCCGCCCAGTTATACCACTCCACAGAATTTTCGTTTTTTCGCTCATCTCAAACTCTTATTCTAAATTCGGGAGTCATTACTTGCTGCGCTTCTCGATGATTTCTTGCGCGACGTTGGGTGGGACTTCTTCGTATTGGGCGAGTTCCATGGTGCTGGCGGCGCGGCCTTGGGACATCGAGCGCAGATCGGTAGTGTAACCGAACAGATTGGCGAGTGGGACGAACGCCGTGATTTGCTTGGCGCCACCCATGAGGTCATCCATGGCGTCGATACGACCGCGGCGTGAGTTGAGGTCGCCGATGACGTCGCCCATGAAATCTTCCGGCGTGACGACGACCATTTTCATGATCGGTTCGAGCAGCACTGGTTTGGCTTGTTTGACGCCGTCGCGGGTCGCCAGCGCACCGGCCATTTTAAAGGCCATCTCGGACGAGTCGACGTCGTGGTACGAGCCGTCGTAGAGCGTGGCTTTGATGTCGACCACCGGATAACCAGCGATCACACCGCTATCGAGCGTCTCGATGATGCCGGCCTTGACGGCGGGACGATATTCTTGCGGAACGACGCCGCCCTTGACCGCGTCAAAGAACTCAAAACCTTTACCGGACTCATTGGGCTCGAGCCGCAAATAAACGTCGCCGTACTGACCGCGACCGCCGGATTGCTTGATGTATCTTCCTTGAACTTCGCTCGTACCGCGAATGGTCTCACGAAAAGCCACTTGCGGTTCACCGGTGTTAGCCTCGACGCTAAACTCGCGTTTCATGCGCTCGACAATAATGTCAAGGTGCAGCTCGCCCATGCCGCTAATAATCGTCTGGCCAGTTTCCTCATCAGTATGCACCCGAAAAGTCGGATCTTCTTCGGCCAGGCGCTGCAGAGCGAGGCTCATTTTTTCTTGGTCGGCCTTGGTTTTCGGCTCGACCGCGATGCTGACCGGCGGTTCGACAAAAGTAATCCCCTCGAGCTGGATCTGGTGCGCCGGATCGCAGAGCGTCGTGCCGGTCACGGTGTTTTTGAGACCGACCACGGCGGCGATGTCGCCGGCTTCGACCGTGCCGATGTCTTCGCGTTTATCGGCGAACATGCGGACGATGCGACCGATGCGCTCCTTGTCGCCAGTGGTAGCGTTAAAGACATAGCTGCCGGCCTCGAGTTTGCCGGAATAAACTCTCACAAAGATTAACTTGCCCACGAACGGGTCGGCCGCGATCTTGAACGCCAAGGCCGCCAACGGTTCTTTGTTGTCGGGCTTGCGCTGGACTTCGTCGCCATTTTTTGGATTGACGCCCCAGACCGCCTCAACATCGGTCGGCGCCGGCAAATAATCAGCCACCAAATCGAGCAGTTTCTCAACGATCACGCCGCGACCATCGCCACCGGTCACCAAGAAAAACTCGCCGGTCAGGACGGCTTTTCTGAGCGAGGCCTTTAATTCGTCTTCTGTGATCGAGTCCTCGCCCTGATCCAAATAGCGCTCAAACAACGTGTCGTCATATTCGACGGCCTTTTCGACCAACAGCGTCCGGGCGTTCTTCGCCTTCTCCATCATGTCGGCCGGAATTTCGCCTTCGATGAGCGCTTTGTCGTGATATTCGGTGTAAGTATAGGCCTTCATGGTGACGAGATCGACGATGCCGTTGATGGTTTTTTCGAAACCGATCGGCAGGTGAATCGGCAGGGCGTTTTTGCTGAGCCGCGCATGAATCGATTTGAGCGATTTATAAAAATCGCCGCCAATCGAGTTGATTTTATTAACAAAGCAGATCCGCGGCACGCCGTATTTGTTGGCCTGGCGCCAGACGGTTTCGGACTGCGCCTCAACGCCCATTTTGCCGTCAAAGACAGTCACCGCCCCATCGAGCACGCGGAGAGATCGCTCGACCTCGGCCGTAAAGTCGATGTGTCCCGGCGTGTCGATGATGTTGATTTTGTGATCTTTCCAAAAACACGTCACGGCCGCCGACGTGATCGTAATGCCGCGCTCTTTTTCCTGTTCCATCCAATCGGTCGTGGCGCCGTCACCGTCGCCTTTGACTTCGCCGATCTTGTGTGTTAGACCCGTGCGATACAAAATCGCCTCTGTTGTGGTGGTTTTGCCGGCGTCGATGTGAGCGATAATACCAATGTTTCTAAATTTTGCTAGTGGAACGGCTGCCATTTTCTTCCTATCTTTAAATAATTAATGAGTTGACTTCGCTGTTTCTTGTCGCCACCAAAAAGACGAGCAGAAATTGCTTGCGACCAGTTTAGCAGATCACCCCGCGAAAAGCAAATTATTCTTGAGCCGCTCGCCAGGCGCAATAATACCAACTCAATAGCACGGTGTGGATGATGGTCGGCATCAGTTTGTCCTTGGTCTGGCGCGCCAAATTCCGCGTCCATGATTTCTTGAGAAACTCTTCGTACATATTTAAGCGATAGATTCGCTGGACAATGTCGAGATACAGTGGCACGATGCCGCCGGCTTCGCGAATCCGGGCGCGATCGTTCCGCGACAATTTGACATCGGAAAATCTGAGTGGTCGCGCCACCAAATCAACACCAGTTTCAAACTGCCAATGTTTCATCCACAGGCCATTCGGCCCAAGGAACGCCACGTTGTTTTTGACTTTCTCGCGTAGGCCATCGCCCGGAACAAACACGCGTTTACGTTTAGTGTTACGCAATTGATCTTTCTGTCCACCGCGCAGCTCGGCCAATTTTTCTTCGTACGGATAATGATGCGCCGGCGTCAGACCGTCAACAATGGCGTGCGCCAACCAAGCCGCCTCAAAGGCCGCCTTTTCGCGAGCATCCTCGCGCAGTGAATGGATCAAATTTTTTTCGTGTGCCGCTATCATATCCAACAGATCGCGATCGCTCGGATCGTCCGGATCGATGAAATGTTTCGGGTCCTCGCAGTCGCCGGTCGTTTTGAGGCGGATGCTGTCCGGCCCGTGCTGCCCCTCAAATCGCAGCATCTCGCGCGATGACGGGAATTTGACGCCGTGCGGAATGAACGGCTGTAATTTGCGCCGCGCAATCCGATCGATTTTCTGGTGAGTCCCAAGTATAATTGAATTCATTTTCTAAAGTCTTCTATCTAAATTTCATAGACTACCATTATAACAGATCCTAGGTTCGTTAGGCGATCAACGACCTTTCTTTCTAAACCGAATCAGAGCTATGCTAATCGAGACGATCGAAAAAACGCTCGCGATCAGCCCGGTGTAGGCCGCCATGACAATACCGTAAATTGCCCAACCGACGGTATTTCCCATTAGCAGCCAGCGCAGGCGATTCTCGTCGCGTTGCAACATCGACGACAGCCAGAACATCGAGGACACAAACGGCAGGATATCGATGTGTGTTTGAAAAGTCAAAATCACCGACACTAGTAGAGCGAGAGCAAATATCGCCGCTAGCCACCATTTGACCCGGCGCCCCATTTTCTCGACAAGAAATATCGTCGAGGAAATAACAACACCGAGCGCGCAAGTCGCCGCGCCGCTATAGGCTTCGAGCAGAACATAATTGATCGTAAAGAAAATCGAGCCAATGATCACCAGGATGAGAATGTGCTCTTTCTTTTTGAATTGGACGCTAGCAATCGTCGCCGCCGAAGCCAGCAACCCGAAAACCTGCGCCATGATGAACATCGTGGTCATATCGATTTTCTATTTTAGCAGAAGCGAGCGGTTTTCTGAAATCTAGTTCGCTAAAATCTTTTTCGCCTCGCGCAGGAAAGTTTCGTCGCGCAGCACCATGAATGGTTGTTCGTATCTTTTTCTGTCACTACTTTTCGGAGCCGCAAGTTCGATGGCCGCGTCAATGTTCGGTGCCCAAACTGTCTCGAATTGTTCGGTGATTTCTTCTCCGGTAAAGTTCGGCCGGCCTTTCTCGCCGACGACGTGTCCGTAATAACAATACGATGTTTGCAAAAGTTTTAGCTCGCCGCGGATTTCGAAAATCTCGCCGATTTGGCCGTCGATTTCGATATTTACGCCGAGTTCTTCTTTTGTCTCGCGCTTGAGGGCTTCGATTCTACTTTCGCCTTTATCTACACCCCCCCCCGCAATTTTGTAGTAATCGTGTTTCTTGGAATGAATCAATCCAACTTTTCCTTTCGAATCAAAAACCACACAGCGCACCGCCTGGCGATGACGAAAATTGCTCGCGTCGAATTCCGGCGCGTTTTGGTCGAACGTTTGATCGGTGATAGTCAGTAATTTCTTCATATTAGTTCAATGTCGTTAATCGTTGATATTTCGCGACCTCGCGTGCCAACTCGGGATATTTTAACAAAGTTTTGGGGTTTTCGGCAATTTGGGCGGCGAAAGTCGTGGCAGCGCCAGCGGCTCGTTTGATGAGTTTGGTGTCGGCTAGGTTAGCGATCTGTAGGTTGAGGTCGCCGTGCTGCGCTGTGCCGTAGATTTCGCCGGCACCGCGCAGTTTGAGGTCGACTTCGGCTAGGTAAAAGCCGTCGCTACTGCGTTCGATCTCGCGCAGTCGGCGAGTCGGCGGGTTGCTATCGGATTGGACGAGAAAGCAGAATGACTGATGCTCGCCACGGCCGACGCGACCGCGCAGTTGGTGGAGCTGCGCCAGGCCGAATTGGTCGGCGTTTTCGATGACCATGACGCTGGCGTTCGGCACGTCGACACCGACTTCGATTACAGTTGTCGCCACCAAGATTTGAGTTTTGCCCGCGACGAATTCGCGCATGATTTTTTCCTTTTGTTCGCTCGTTTGCCGACCGTGCAAAATGCCGATTTTTATTGCAAGCTCCGTCCTTGCAAGAATCGCGCCCGCCTTTTTTGCAAGCTCCGTCCTTGCAAAGGTTTGCGCTACCTTCTTAGCCAAATTTTCGACATTTTCTTTTGCAAGAACGGTTCCTGCAGTAATAGTATCCATCTCCTTTGCAGGAACCGTTCCTGCAATGCTTTCTTCGATCAAGGGCGCAATGAAGTAGACTTGGTGTCCTTTGGCCAATTCGGCTGCAATTTTGGCATTCATCTGGGCGCGCGAGTTGGGCGAAACGATTTCGGTAGCAATCGGCCGCCTGCCTTTGGGCAACTGATCAAGAATCGAGATGTCGAGATCGCCGAACAGAGTCAGCTGGAGCGAGCGCGGGATCGGCGTCGCGGTCATGGCCAGCAGATGCGGCATGAAATTATTTGTTTTCGCGACCTCTCTGTTTGCAAGGACGGAGCTTGCAAAATTTGCACCTTTCGCTAGGAGCGCCTGGCGCTGTTTGACGCCAAAACGATGTTGCTCGTCGATGATCGCAAAGCCGAGCTTTAGGAACCGCACGGCCGGTTGGAAAAGAGCGTGCGTGCCGACCACGACCTGCGCCGCGCCGGACGCGATCTGTTTGAGCAGCTCGGCGCGCTTTTTGCCTTTGACCGAGCCGGTCAGCAGAGCCACCTTAACGCCATAAGGTTCGAGCAATTTGCGCAAAGTTTCGGCGTGCTGGGTCGCCAAAATCTCGGTCGGCGCCATGAAAGCCGTTTGATAGCCGGCGAGCGACGCCTGGTAGGCCGCCGCGCCCGCCACGACGGTTTTGCCCGAACCGACGTCGCCCTGCAGCAATCGATTCATCGGCGCGGTTTTTGCAAGGGTTTTTGCAGGAACCGTTCCTGCAGCGCCTGCAGCGTTTGCAAGGACGGAGCTTGCAAAGTTCGCAAAGTTCTGCAGGATTTCCCACAGCGCGCGCCGCTGGGCGTCGGTTAAATCAAACGGCAACTGGGCGACAAATTCCTTGATTTTCGACTGATCGAAAGGAATATCGAACCCGCGCAGGCGCGAATTTTCTTGTTTATTGAGGCGCGCCGCCAGAATCAGGCCGAACAATTCTTCGAACGCTAACCGCTTGCGCGCCGCCTCAGCTTCCCCGGCCGACTCGGGAAAATGTAGTCCCGTCAACGCCTCGGCACGACTAACCAACTTTTCCTGCTTCAGGATTTCCGCCGGCAAAGTCTCGGCTGTCATGGTGATCAGCGGCCGCAGCTCATTCAAAATTTTGCGCGTGACGTTCGGTTTCAGACCTTTGCGCGCCGGATAAATCGGCAAAACGCGACCGGTTTGGACAGGCAGATCTTTGACCGCCTCGGCGCTAGGATTGGTCAGTTGATAGCGCCCAGCGCGAAAAGCAAACTCGCCGCTAAAGAAGAATTCTGACGCGCCTTTCGCCCCCGTTTGCGTAGAAGACTGTCTTCTACGCAGAGACGGTTTCAATTGGGTTTCGCGATAAGGTTGATTGAACCAAACGGCCTGGCATCGGCTCGAGTCGTCGGCCAAAACGGCCGTCGTGATGCGCAAGCCCCGCCGCACGATGCGCGTGGAAATGCTCTCGCACCTCGCTTTGATCGTCACTTTGCCTGGGGTGAGTTCGGAAATCTTGACGACTTTGGAAAAGTCCTCGTAGGTTCGTGGCAGGAAATTTATTAGGTCGCCAGCAGTCACCAGGCCGGCCGCCGCCAATTTCTCGGCGGTTTTCGACCCGACGCCCTTGATGCTCGCTAACTCCGTATCGTTCTTCACTAAGAGTATTTTATCACAGAAAAAACACTCTCACTCGAAAGAAAATGAACGAGGTTCATTTTCTTTACTCGCTGCTCATATTTTAACACTTTTACGACTCAAATAGTTTTCGTATTTTTGTACAGTTTTTCTCAGCCTCGGCGACACAATTATCCAGCGTCAGCAGTTCCCGTTTTTGCTCCATTTTGGCGAAAACTTTTTCGACCGATTCTTGATAAGGAACGCCGCGTCGCCCCAGCTCGTGCAGCCAGATCAACGCGCCCTGGACAGTGGTAAATTTAGCGCATTCGGCATTTTTCATAACCTCCGCCGTCAAACTGGCGGTTGGCACTTGGCCGTGATGGGCTTCGATGGCGTTCAGGATGACGGCCTGATCGTCCGGTGAGACACGCCATTTGTCTAAGTACGATTTTGAGAATTCGGAACTTAGCTGTGGGTGGTTTTTCTGAACCTCTCCTTTCCAAATCGGACTAAAGACCGTGTGCGCCAGATACAGCGCGATTTTGACTAGCCGCACATCAACGCCGTATTTTTTCGCTAATATTTCGCCCTGCTTAATCGCTAGCTCGGTCAAACACCAAGCCGGCGCGCCGTTTTTTTCGGTGCATTCTTTCATCAAATCGCGCGCCATTAAAACTACATCGTCTAGATTCATCTCGGGGTTATTATACTAAAATATGCCGCGGATACCAAACATAATCAGTCCGCCGAGCTCGGCCAGGGCGCGCCACCAACCGCTCGGTTTGAGCCACCAGAGGTGCCAATATTTATCGTCGGAGGGCTTGGAGCGGAATTCGACCTCGGGCGCAGCGCGGTGGAATTCCCACGAAGTGCGCCGCATGTGGTACGGGCTGGTGGTGAGGATGGCAGTTTTGGCGCCTCGCTTTTTCAGGATTTTCGCGGTCTCGATGGCGTTTTCGGTGGTGTTTTTCGAAATTTCCTCAACGGTGATAGCGGAATTTGGCACACCGGCCTCGAGGGCGATTTTCCTCATCGCCTCGGCGTTACTTTGCGACCTCGGATCGCGGGCTGCGCCGCTGAAAATGATGTGCTTTGCCCAACCTTTTCGGTAGAGTTCGACCGCCGATTCAGCCCGTGCCGGCGTGTCGCCGCCGCTAACCGCGATTATGACGTCGACCGCTTGACATTCTTCTTGACTATTTGGTTTCTCGTCGCAAAATCTCAGGTCGTTCGGCGTGAGAAGGACGTTCAATCCTAGCACGATGAGCGCCAATGAAGCCACGGTGACGCCGATGAACAGGAAAATTTTGCTCATGACTCGGCTCCGAATTTTAATTGTTCGCGGATGGTTTCGACCAAAATAGGTTTAAGCTGTTCGATTTCTGCTGCGGTCGTTGGTCGACCGAGACTGATTCTGAGCGAACCATCGGCCAATTCGTCGGACAAGCCAATCGCGGTTAAAACGTGGCTGCGTTCGTTTTTGCTCGCCGCGCAGGCTGAGCCGGTGGCAACCGCGACGCCGCGGCCGTCGAGCGCAAAAACCGCCCGTTCGCCGTCGAGGCCTGGGATCGAAAAGTTGAGCAGGTTCGGCAGGCGATGCCTGGGGTGGCCGTTGATCTTTATGCCTTTTTTTGCAAGCTCCGTCCTTGCAGAGGTTTTTGCGATAGTGGAATCTGTCCCCGTTATATCCGCGCCCTTTGCAAGGACGGAGCTTGCAAAAGTGAAGGAAGTTTTTAGGTATTTTTCTAGATCGTCGCGGAGTTTCCCTAATCGCTCGACTTCGCCTTTTCGTTTCTTTTCGGCGATTTCTAGCGCCCGCGCGAAACCAATCGCTCCGGCCACGTTTTCCGTACCACTACGCAAACCTGATTCCTGTCCGCCACCAACGATTAGTGGATTCAGTCGCACGCCAGCCCGCACATAGAGCAGCCCAACTTGCTTTGGCCCATAACATTTGCCTCCGTTCAGCGTCATCATATCGACGCCGAGGCGCGCCACGTTAAGGTCGAGATAGCCCGCCGCCTGCGACGCGTCAGTGTGAAAATACAGTGGCACATTTTCACTGTTCGCCGCTCGCCGCGCACGTTCAGTCGCCACAATTTCGGCAATTTCCCATAACGGCTGAACCGTGCCGATTTCGTTATTAGCGTAGCCAATCGACACCAGAATCGTCTCGCCGGTCAACTGTTTCTCGAGATCATCCAGATCCAGCCGCCCGTGTTTATCGACTCTGACGATGCCAACCCGAGTAAAGAGAGTTTCTCGCGTGGCGGCCGCCCGCACGGCCTCGTGCTCGATGGCGGAAATGAGAATTTTGCTCTTTTTGAGGCGCGGCACGTTGAACGCCAGGTTAATCGATTCGGTCGCCCCGGCCGTCATGATGATCTCGGCCGGTCGCGCACCGATGGTTTGCGCGATCGAATGCCGCGCGTTTTCCAAATCTTCGCGAACATTTTTCGCCGCCAAATAAACAGCCGACGGATTGTGAAATTTCTCCGCAAAATACGGCTGCATGGCCGCCAACACTCGCTCATCCATCGGCGTCGCCGCCGCGTAATCTAGATAAACCACACTCTTATTTTACCATAAAATGTACATGCCGGCTCTCGGCTTGTGGTACAATAAGAAGATGAACTCCGGCTATATAATTGCCTTGATCTGCTCAGTCTTCTTTAGCCTATACATCGTGCCGAAGAAATTATCAAAGGCAAACCCGATAATTTACACTTTGTTTGTAGGGGTGGGCTTTGCCGGTGCCTCGCTGATTTCTTATGTTGTTGTAGGTTTGACAACAGGAAAATTCGACAATTTATGGCATCCGGCTGCAATTTTCTCGATCATGAACGGCATAAGTTGGATGATTGCTAGCGTGCTGTTCGTTACAGCGATTGATCGGATTGGCCTATCGCGATCCAACCAATGGAAGAATTTGCAGGGTCCGGTCGGCGCATTGCTGTGTCTGTTCGTACTGGGTGAATGGATGCAAACTCGCCTAGAATTTGTGCTGTTGGCCGTGGCGACGATTACAATTTCGGCATATCTATTTACCATCAAAAAGTCAGATGAAAAACGAGTTGACACGAAAAGCATTGGGTTGGCAATCGGCGCTGCGTTCCTGTTTGGTTTCAACGCGATGCTACAGAAATTAGCGATCAATCATGGACTCGAGACACAGGCGCAGCAGCTTTACTTTTCGTCCTTTGTTTTTATCTCGGCGGTAGTTTTTGTGTTTTTCAAATACCGCAATTTGAAAGTATTAGGGCAAATTAAGAAAAAGGACAACTGGCTCGGCATTTTGGGCGGCGCACTTTTCTTTTTCGCGTCGCTGACGTCGATAATTTCGAATCATTTCATACCGGCGTCGGTCGCCTTTACGATCATTCAATTCAACGCTGTTTGGACGGTGCTGATTGGCGTCTTGATTTTCAAGGAGATTGAATGGCGCAAGCATTGGCTGCGATTGCTGGCGGGTATAGTTTTGGCGATTGTTAGTATTGTGCTACTGGTGATGGCGAAACCTTAATTTAACAGGAACAGCTCGGTGGCGTTTTTTGTCGTTTGGATCGCGATCTGTTCATAAGTCTCGCCGCGCAGCTCGGCTAAAAATTCGACGATTTTCGGGATGAACGCCGGTTGGTTGGTTTTGCTGCGAAACGGCGGCGGCGCCAGGAACGGCGCGTCGGTTTCGAGCAGCATCCGGTTCAGAGGTAGCGTTTGGTGGACTTTGGTCAGCGCATCGTCTTTGTTAAAGGTCGCGATGCCGTTAACACCGATGAACAGGCCGCGCGCCAGAGCTTTCTCCATATTCGCGACGTTGTCGGTGAAAGAATGTAGCACGCCCCTGATTTTGCCGCCGAAATTGTTGAAAATCGGCCAAAAGTCATCAAAAGCCTCACGAACATGGAAATTGATCGGCAAATTGTGCCTCAGCGCCAGCTCAATCTGCACGTTCAGCGCCTCGATTTGGGCTTCTCTCGGGCTGTGATTGTAGTAATAATCGAGGCCGATTTCGCCAATACCGACGATTTTCTTTGCAAGGACGGAGCTTGCAGGAACCATTTTCTTTGCAGGAACCGTTCCTGCAAGAATAGCGTCCAACTCACTAACAAGAACCGTTCCTGCAATAGTTTTGGCGTCGTGAGGATGGAGGCCGATGGTGGCGAAAACGCCCTTGTTTTTGTTCGCAAAATCAACCGCGTCACGCGAGCTCTGGATGTCGGTGCCGATGCAAATAATTTTCTCGACACCGGCCGCACGCGCCGCCTCTAAAACTTCGTTTCGGTCGAGCGGATAATCGGCCTCGTGGATATGGCAGTGGGTGTCAATTAGCATCATTTTCGCGCTGGCTCGTCTGTGTATAAATACTTTTTCGGGAAGAGGATCGGGATTTCGACGGGCAGTTTATCGCCACCGAAAATGTCGCGGATTTTGGCGGCCGTATCGGGCAGGAATGGCGCCAAACTGTGCGAGAGGTGCAACAAATCATCGGTGAGAACTCGCAATATAACTTGCAAAACGCGTGCTGGGTCGGTTAGAGTTTCCTCGCGATACGTTGTCGTGGTGACGATCTTTTCGGCCTCATCCGTGGTCAAATCAGGATTTTTAAGGCGCGCTGCGATCAGTTTGGCGATCTCCCACGGCTTGCGATCGTCGATGTATTTGTTGTCCATTTGCACACTTTCCCAAACTTTCTCCAGCGCGGCCGCAAAGTCAAATTGATCCATCTTCGCTCGCACCACAGCGCTCGGCTCGGTGTCGATCTCGCCATGCACAATTTTCCCATCGGCGTATTTGTTGATCATTTGCGCCACGCGCGACACCAAATTCCCGAGGTCATTGGCCAGCTCGCCGTTGTATGCCGCTTCGAATTTTTCCCAGGTGAAATCACCGTCGTCGAACGTCGGGATGTGCCGCGCGAAGAAGTAGCGAAAGGCGTCAGCGCCGTATTCGTCGATGATCGCCAGCGGATCGATGACGTTGCCGATCGATTTGCTCATTTTGGCGCTGTTCACGTTGACGAAACCGTGCGCCAGGATTTTCTCCGGCAGCGGTAGTTCGAGCGCCATCAATATCGTCGGCCAAATGATGGCGTGGAAGCGCAGGATGTCTTTGCCGATGACTTGGACGTTGGCCGGCCACCACTGTTTATAATCGTCCGTTTCGGGATAGCCGAGCACCGTGATGTAGTTGCTCAGCGCGTCGACCCAAACGTACATGACGTGGTTGGCGTCGCCCGGCACCGGCACGCCCCAACTCAGTTTTTCCTTTGGTCGGGAAATGCTGACGTCGCGGGCGCCGTCCTTGATCAGTTCCAACAACTCGCGGCCACGAAATTCCGGTACGACGGCTGATTCAATAAACTCGCGGAGGCGGTCGGTGAATTGGCTGACTTTCAAAAAGTAATTGTCCTCGCTCAGTTTTTCGAATGGCTTGGCGTGATCCGGACAGGTGAAATCGAGCACTTTGGCCTCGGACTCGGTCACGAAATTTTCGCAACCGCTGCAGTACCAGCCCTCGTAGGTTCCTTTGTAGATGACGCCGGCCGCGTCGAGTTTTTTCCAAATTTCCTGAACCCGCCGTTCGTGATCCGGGTCGGTCGTGCGAATGAAATCAGTCACGCCGACGTTCATGCGGTCGATCATGGTGCGAAAACTCGGCGCCAAGTCGTCGACGAACTCTTGAGGCGAAACGCCTGCCTCGGCGGCTTTTTGGGCGACTTTGGTGCCGTGCTCGTCCAACCCGGCTGAAAAACGCACCGGCTTATCCGGCGCGCCGTGATAGCGCGCCCAAATGTCCGCCAGCAAATAATCCATGGCGTGGCCGATGTGCGGCCGCTCGTTGACGTAGGGGATGGCGGTGGTGATATAAGATTTTTTCACTAGATTATTTTACTACATAACGCGGCGAAAATATAGTTGACGGTAGTCCTGCGCAACCGCTATTGGGTGGGCCTGGGATCAGTTCCGGCGGCTCCACGAGCCTCTTCTCCCCCACCTCCCACCTGGCATTCACATTGCTATTGATCGTCAAATCCGCCCCGGAAATGAGATACGATGCCGGTATAGTAATAGTCATGGGGTTGGTGGAGGTTTCTGTCGGCGTACCGGAAAACGTTATGGGTATGTCAGTTGCCCCAGCTGGGATGTTCTCACTGACTGTCACGATCACACCAGGCGGCAGATTAGTGAACCAGCTGCTTATGTCAGTGCCGGCAGGGATGGCGTGTGCTGTGGCTGTGTTGTCTAAGGTAATGGTGGCGTCCTGTGGTGTTAGTGCCTGGCCGACCGTGCCGGTCACTGTAACGTCGGAAATGTCGGCGGTTGCTATGGTGATGTTCCATTTAGCGTCAGGATTGTCGGCTACGACTAGGTCAGCCCCAGACGTTAAAGCAGCGGCTGGGATGGTAACGGTCATAACGTCAGTACTGGTCATGGTCGGTGTGCCGGAAAACTCTATGGGGACGACTTCTATGGTACTGCGCGCGATGGCGCCAGCCACTGTGACAGTTAAACCATCCGGAATATTGGTGAACCAGCTGGTAATGTCTGTGCCAATGGGCAAGGTGCGGAAGGTTATGCCGTCGGATACAGCCGTGTTAGTCAGTGTAATACGACTGGTCTGTGGTATGAGAGCTACATCGGGCCAGCCGGTGACTGTAACATCATAAATGGCAGCATCGGCGGTGACGATGTTCCATTTGGCGTCAGGGTTGTCTATGGCGGTTAGATCAAAGCCAGACGTGACATAAGCGGCCGGGATGGTGGCAGTCATGGTGTCAGTGTCATCGGCCGTTGGTGTGCCGGAAAAGGTTATGGGGATGGCAGTGGCGCCTACAGCTACAGGCGAAGAAGTAGTGACGGTTATGCCAGGAGGAGTGTTAAACCAGGAGGAGATGTCGGTGCCGGCTGGGATGGAGGTTCTGACAGTGGTAGTGAGGGTGATGGTGGCGGTTTTTGGCGCCAAAGTCACGCTGGTCCAGCCATTGACCGTGATATTAGAGATGGCCGCTGTGGCCGGGCCGGAGTAGAAAGTGACGTTGCCTTTCTCGGTGCTGGTGGTGGGAATCCACTCAGTGTTGTTGGGGAAAGTTGCCCAACTACCTGGTGTTTGGGCGCCACAGTCGGGGGTAGGAACAGGTACGGCGCAGGACGTACCGTCGGTGCGATACCAGATGAGACCAGCATAAGCGCCAGTTGGGGCGGTGATGTTGAGGCCGGTGGCGTTGTAGGTGGGGATAACCTGACTGCCGGTGGTAGCGTTAACGGTGGGGTTGGCACTAGGCGTGCCGGTGGGGCTGATCTTGGCGGAGTAAGGACCCGCGAAGGTTCGCGTGGTGACTACCGTGGGGCCGACCATAAAGGTGGCGGTGCGGCGGGCGTAGTTATTGAAAGTGCCAGAGAACATATTAGTGAAACTTGTGCCACCACTAGTATTTATGGAGCTGAATAGTCCAGCAGGGGCGGTGCCGACAGTGGAATTGTAGGCGTAGGAATCAAAGGTACCTTGGAACATGTAGTAAAAGTTCGTGCCAATGCTAGTATCAAGATAGCTAAACAATCCGGCGGGGATGGTGCCGACGGTGGAGCTGTAGGCGTAGGAGTAGAAGGTGTTGCTGAACATATTATTGAAGCTTGTGCATTTGCTGGTGTTAATAGAATCGAACAGGCCGCTAGGGATGGTGGCGACGGTGGAGCTGTAGGCGTAATTACGAAAAGTACCAGAAAACATACTGCCGAAGCTTGTGCCGCTGCTGGTGTCGATAGAGTCGAACAGGCCGGTCGGGATGGTGGCGACGGTGGAGCTGTAGGCATAGGAAGCAAAAGTAGAGCCGAACATACTGCCGAAATCTGTGCCACTGCCGGTGTTGATGGAGTCTAGTAGGCCAGCTGGGATGGTGCCGATGGTGGATCTGTAGGCGTAGGCAGAGAAAGTAATATAGAACATATTGCTGAAGTTTGTGCCGCTACTGGTGTCGATAGAATCGAATAGGCCGGTCGGGATGGTACCAACGGTGGAGTTGTAGGCGTAGGAATAGAAGGTGCTTTGGAACGTGTATTCGAAGTTCTTGCCGAGGCTGGTGTTGATGGAGTTAAATAGTCCAGATGGGATGGTAGCAGTAGTGGAGTTATAAGCGTAGGAAGCGAAAGTGCCGCTGAACATATTGCTGAAATCTGTGCCACTGCCGGTGTTGATGGAGTCGAGCAGTCCGGTCGGGATGGTGCCGACGCTGGAGTTGCGGGCATAGTTATTGAAAGTGTAGCTGAACATATTTGCAAAATTTGTGCCGCTACTGGTGTCGATGGAGTCGAACAGGCCGGCTGGGATGTTACCGACGGTGGAGTTATAAGCGTAGTTAGAGAAAGTGCCGGAGAACATTCTGCTGAAGTTTGCGCATCCAGTAGTGTCAATAGAGTTAAATAGTCCAGTGGGGATAGTGCCGACAGTGGAGTTGTAGGCGTAGGAATTGAAAGTGTCGTAGAACATCTGTTCAACCCTTGTGCCACTACTAGTATCGATAGTACTAAATAGTCCAGCTGGGATGGTAGCAGTAGTGGAGTTGTAGGCGTAGGAAGCGAAAGTAGTGTAGAACATACCAGTAAAAACAGTATCGCTAGCTGTAGAGATGTTGACAAACAGATTGCTAGGAATCTCAGTGCCATTACGAGCGCCGTTGAACATTAAAGCAAAACGATAAATCACCCATTTGGTGCGCATTAGCTCCGTGAATGGTGTATCAATGGATTTGAACATGAGTTTATTGGCACTGGCGTTGGCGCCAGCAGTGCCAGTGTAAAACCCAAAAGCGTTAAACCAGCCCTCGGACGGTGCGGCGCTCGGGCGGATAGTGATCTGGTACTCGCCGGCACCGCCGGTTGAAGCGTAGTCGTGTGGGATGCCGTTAGCGTTAGCTCCTGTGGTGCCGCTAGTGCCAGAGACGGTTTGTTCGGCACTGCCATCGCCCCAGTTGATGATCCAATTGTATGAGCGGGAGGAACTAGCATTAACGTACCCCGACGTCGGTATCGCGAAAGTCGTCGCTGTACCACTATAGTGTGTCGGGTCAGTGTCGAGTGTATTAGTCATGCGAGTGTCGATGGTGAAGGCGAAACATTCCGGATTACCACCACAAGCTGCGATGGTTGACGGATCGGCGGCGATCAGGGCAT
The DNA here is from genome assembly GCA_009785095.1 of Candidatus Saccharimonadota bacterium. GTDB lineage: Bacteria > Patescibacteriota > Saccharimonadia > Saccharimonadales > Saccharimonadaceae > WQXA01. The sequence goes on from WQXA01000008.1 coordinate 24,497, forward strand.
TGGTATCGGAAGTTGGTTTCATAATAATGACCCCGACTAGCACCAATATCGCCAAAACAAAGGCTACGCCCGTATACCTAATGTGCCGGGGTATGCTTATACCGTGCCGCCTACTCTCCTTGTATCGATACATTATATAACTCCATTGTAACGCTTGTGCCAATCGAATACAAGTTATCGTTGCGTGGATTTAAATGTTTCGGCCAGAGTTTGCCAGTTTTCTAATGATAAGTCCTGCGCGCGCAGATTCGGGTCGATGTTGGCTCGTTTGAGCAGTTTTTCAGCCTCGGTTTTGGAAATTCCCAGGCCGCCGGACAAGGACGAACGGAGTTTTTTGCGGCGCTCGCTAAAGCCCGCCCTGACAACGCGGAAGAAAATCCGTTCCCGCACGTCATCGCGAGGTGACTTGTCGCCGTGGCGATCCAGAGCTGGATTGCTTCCCCCGGATCGAGTCCGGGGCTTCGGCTCACGTGCTCGCAATGACGGCTGCTTGTTTGGCCGCAAAATCACCACCTGCGAGTCGACTTTGGGCGGCGGTGTGAACATTTTGGCAGGCACGATCTCACCTAAACACACCTCGCTATAGAGCTGCGCTGCCACGGACAACACCGACATGGCGCCGGGCTCCGCCGCTAGCCGCTCGGCGACTTCCTTCTGCACCAGGAGCACCGCGACACTCGGCTTGTTCTCGGCGGTCAGCAGTTTCATGATGATTTTGTTGGTGATGTAGTACGGAATGTTGGCCACGACTTTGTAGCCGACCGGCAACGACGACAGATCGAATTTCAAAAAATCGGCGTTGATGATTTCAATTCTGTCATCGCGAGGCAGATCCATCTGCCGTGGCGATCCAGATTGAGATTGATTAGCTGGATTGCTTCGCTGCGCTCGCAATGACGTTTTTAATTTCTCCGCTAAATCAACATCAAATTCCACCGCCACCACGCGGCCGGCTTGAGCCGCCAGCACAGCGGTCAACGTCCCCAACCCCGCGCCGATTTCCAAAACCGTGTCGCTGGCCGTCAAATTGGCGTGCGCGGCTATCCCTTCTAAAACAGCCGCGTCCTTGAGCCAATGCTGCCCGAGATTTTTATCAGGTTTAGCGTCCATCACGATTAGTCCAATCGGTCGCGATGTCAAATTGCTCGGGGTTATTTTTCGCAAAACCGCCGGTGTCATAGACTTTGCCGCGGCCGACGCTGGTGTCGACCTCTGAGCAGCGCGGATAGCGATTCAGATTCGCCGCCACGATGACAAAGCCATCGCGATCCACTTTGACGCCATCGGCACGCACGGTGTAATAACCGCCCTGACCACAGTTACGCATCACCACACCCATCGGCAAATCATAGTAAGTCTCCTTGCGCAAAATCGGTCCCACCCAATAAGTTTGGGCGCCGCGCCGCGCCGACAGAGGTGGCACGCCCTCGAGCGATGATTTGATGCCAACCAATTCAACCTGCTCCACCGGTGGCATGTCGATCACCTCGCTCAGAATCCGACGACCGACCTCTTGGCCGTCGCGCACCTCGATCTCGTAGATCACCGTTCTTTGGCCGTCTTGGCCTTTGGTTTGGATTTCGCGGTAGCCGACCTTGCGGGTCGGATCGGTTACGATCTTAGTGGTAAAAGATATAACTTCGGTCGCGGTGACGGTCTGGATCCCTTCCCGCCAAACGCGCAAACTCATGCCGTCCTTTATCGGCGTGTCGAGCGCCAAATCCATGCCGTCGTCAAAGCCTAATTTTATGCCCTTTTCCTCTAATAACTCAGCCACGGTCGATTTTTGAGTCCGAACCACCAAATCTTGACCGTACAGCCGGAGATTGACCACTTTAGCGCGCTCGACTTTCATGAGGAGACCCGCGCCGTCCGTCAAGAGCAAATCATCCGGCAGCGACAGCTCGGCCTCGTCCTCGGGGTATAATTTGATGCCCGCCTTGGCCGCGATCTCCTCTCTGTCACGGGAAGCGGTAATCGTTCGCACTTCGCGCCGTCCGTCAACCACAACGATGGGTCGAGCGCGTCGGATATTGACGATCAGGATGGCTTCCTTTAGCTCCTGGTCGAGCGCCGGTTCGATATGATCATATTGACCGATGGAAATCTCGGCGCTTTTTAGGGCATCCGCCACATTCCCAGTGGTAGTAATAACAGTTTTCTCAACGTCTTCGTCGTAAATCGTCACCACGTGATACTGAATTTGGTTAGAGTCGGTCGCGCCTCTGGAGGCAAAGATCACGGCCGCTACCCCGGCGGCCACGGCGAATAAAACCAACACTGTTAGCGCCACAAACAGAGGTGACCGCGCTGACAGAAATTTATAACATCTACTAAACAGTTTCATCGCACTAGAACGAAATTATTTTTGCCTTTCTTGACCAAGGCGCCGGCCGGCAGCGGCTGATCGGCCGTGATTTTCGCACCATTCACAGATATAGCGTTCTGCTCGATCAGACGATTCGCCTCGCTGCTGCTGGCCGCTAGACCGCCCTCAATCAAAGCCGCCACCACGGTCACCCCATTCTTGACAACCGGGAGTTCCTGTTCCAAAATAGCGATTTCCGCTTCGCTCAGCTCACCCGAGCCAAAGAGCGCCTCGGTAGCGCGTTTAGCGTCGCCCGCCACGTTCTCACCATGCACCAATTTCGTCACCTCGTAGGCTAAGGTTTTTTGCGCCGCGCGCGTACTGGGGTCAGTAGCCTGCTCCGCCGCCAGCACGTCGATCTCGTCCCGGCCGAGAAGCGTGAAAATTTTCAGATAATCAACCACACCAGCGTCATCAACATTCAGCCAAAATTGATAGAATTGATACGGGCTAGTTTTTTCGGCCGAGAGGTAAATCGCGTTGCCTTCGCTCTTGCCAAATTTGTTGCCATTACCATCGAGCACCAGCGGCGTTGACCAAACGTCAGCGCGGGCGCCCTCTGCTTTGTTGATCAGGTGCACACCACTCAGGCAATTCCCCATCTGGTCGACCCCGCACAATTGCAAGTCAATTCCGTACGTCCGATAGAGGTACAAGAAATCATAGCCCTGTATAAGAGAGTACGAAACCTCCGCCACCGACAGGCCGCTGCCGCCCTCCCCAGTCCGCGCCTTGACAAAGTCGCGATCCAAAAGCTGCGTCATCGAAAAATACTGTCCGACTTCTCGTTGGAACTGATAAAACCCCAGGTCATTCAGCCAGTCATTATTGTTGACAATCCTGATGTCGCTGCCCATAATTCGTTTGAACTGTTCAGCTATACCCGTGGCGTTCCGCTCGATTTCTTCTATCGGCTTGACAGGGCGCTCTTTGTCCATCTTTGGATCGCCAATCTGCCCGGTGCCGCCACCGACCAACAGAGTCGGCTCATAGCCGTGACGAATGAAAACCTGGCACATCATCAGCGCCGCCAGATTACCGATCGTCATCGAATCGTCGCTCGGATCAACACCGATGTAGAATTTGCGCGTCTGATCATCTAGATCGGTTATATTATTAAAGGTATGCTGCGCCACAAAACCGCGCCAGGTCAATTCTTCACTTAATTTCATAATATACATTTTACACCAAAATCCCGCCAAAATAAAGTTTACACGCGACGCAAGTTGTGATAGACTGTTAAGCGTGAGCGATGAGAATGAATTTATTCATTTTCATCCGAGCGCGAGCATTTTATCTTTGATAAACTGTTTGCGCCAAATAGTGAGAAATTTATGGCGAGAAAGTCTAATACTGTTACCAAATCTAAGCCCAAGGCTAAACCGAAGGGCAAATCTAGTAAATCGCAATTTACGACTTATTCCAATTTGACCAAAAACCGGGGTAAAAGCAAGCGCCGAATCAAGAAAGACACCAAGAAACGAGCCCACGCCGAGTATTTGGCGACTTTGCCGAAAAATCCGATCTTGCGTTTTCTGGCGCATTTTCACCCCAAGCGCGTCTTTAAATATTGGTTTTCGATGCGCGGCCTGAAAATGTTCGGCAAGATCGCCGGTGTTACTATTTTGGTCATGGTGTTGGGCGCCGGCGCGCTGTTTATGTATTTTAGGAAAGAATTAGAGTCGCTGCGCCCCGAGGAGCTGATGAAACGCGTGGCTACAACGGTGACGCGCTACTATGATCGTAACTGTGATCTCGATGAACTAGCCAAGGACGACCGGGCTTGTGACGATAATCTGCTCTGGGAAGACACCGGTAGCGGAGATTACCGATTGGTAATCGATTCCGACCAGATTAGCCAAGTCATGAAAGACGCCACCATCGCGGTCGAGGATCATGAATTTTACCAGCACGGCGGGGTTAGCTTACAAGGCACCCTGCGCGCGGTCCTCAACAATGTCACCGGTTCTGGCGGCACGCAAGGCGGCTCGACGCTGACCCAACAACTCATCAAGCAAGTTTTCTTTAAAGAAGAAGCCGCCGAGCGCGGCATCAAGGGTATCCCCCGCAAAATCAAAGAGGCAATTTTGTCAGTCGAGGCCGAACGCATCTACACCAAAGACCAAATCCTGACCATGTATCTCAACGAGTCACCGTACGGCGGCCGGCGTAATGGCGTCGAGTCGGCCGCGCAAACTTACTTTGGTCACGCCGCCAAAGACCTGAGCCTGGCCGAGAGCGCCCTTTTAGCCTCGATCCCGCAATCCCCCGGTGTTTATAACCCTTATAGCGCCATTTTGAGCACTTTTGACACGGATAAACTGCTCAAACGACAACATTACGTCCTTGACCAAATGCATAAATATATGCCGGATAAATACTCCAAAGAGATGATCAAGGAAGCCAAGGCCGTACAGATCATGGACACTATCAAGCCCGAGGAATCGATGTTCAAAAACGCCAAAGCACCACATTTCGTCCAGATGGTCAAACAGGATCTAGAAAAGAAACTGGGCGCCAAGGTGGTGGGTGCCGGCGGTTTGATCGTTAAAACCACCCTCGATTTGCGCGTCCAAAATGTGATCGACCGGGAAATGGAGAAATTATTCGCTGGTCGCACTCCGGTGCAGTACGGTTTTGACAACGCCGCAGTCACCATGCTCGACAACCAAACTGGGCAGATTTTGGGACTGAGCGGCAGCCGTGATTACAATTATCCCGGATATGGCGCCGTCAACTCGGCCACCGCCTCGATTCAGCCCGGTTCGACCATCAAACCGCTGGTTTTTGCTTCGCTGATCGACAACCAAGACGGCCCGAACGGCACTTTTGGGGCGGGCTCGTTGGTGGCCGACACGCCGATCCCCCAGAGCATTTACACCACCGGCAGCGGAAAATCAGTGGTCAACGCCGACGGCAGATTCAAAGGCAACATGCCGATCCGTCAGGCGCTCGGCGAATCGCGCAACATTCCGGCCATTCGCGCCATGGCGTTGAACGGCGGCGCTGAGGTGACCAAAGAAAAAATCCGCGAAATCGGTGATAGGAGTTTCTGTACCGAGGGCGTCGAGACTAGCGCTGGGCTGGCTTCGGCTATCGGCTCTTGCGGCGTCAAACAAACCGAACACGCCAACGCCTTTGCTACGCTGGCGCGCATGGGCACTTATAAAGACATCGCCGACGTTCTCGAAGTCAGAAATGCTCAAAAACAGGTAGTCTACGAGTGGAAAGACGAGGGCGAGCAGGTTCTCGACCCGCAAACGGCTTATATAATTTCGGATATTCTGGGCGACAGAGCCGCCAAGCGCGGTACTTTCGGATCGCTCTTGGACGGCATTCACTATATGAAAGGCGGCATCAAAACCGCGGTCAAAACCGGTACTTCGGATATCGGCGGTCTCAAAAAAGACCTCTGGATGGTCGGTTACA
>WQXA01000009.1 GCA_009785095.1 Candidatus Saccharimonadota bacterium
ATGACGCGAGAAACGTCGAGAAAGAACCGAGCCCTGTTTAGTTCGCACACCGCCAATTTTTCCAAGTTCAACTTGTCGTTTATTGAGCTGCTGAAAAATAGCGGTTACGAGGTCGATTACGCTAGCGCCGGCGAAGAGCCGATTGGGAACGTCGATCATGAGTTCACGGTTGATTTTCCGCGCAATCCATTCAAGATTCATAAACTTATCAAATCATATCGCCAAATGAAAAAGATCTTGAGCAAAAATCACTATGATTTAATCCACACCCACACGCCAGTTGGCTCGGTGGTTACGCGTCTAGCCGCCCAAAAAACACGCCGACAGGGAACTAAAATCATCTATACCGCGCATGGCTTTCATTTTTTTAAAAATGCCTCGCCGGTCAATTGGTTACTTTGGTATCCGGTTGAGAAATTTTGTGCACGTTTAACCGATATCCTGATTACCATCAACCGAGAAGACTACGAGCGTGCCAAGAAAAAGTTCAAAACCGACGTGCGCTATGTACCGGGCGTCGGCATTGACACGAAAAAATTTGCTATTAAAATGACCAAGAACGAACGTGATAAATATCGCAAAACTCTCGGTCTAAAATCGGACGACTTTGCCATAATCTATGTAGCGGAAATTAGCAAACGAAAAAACCAAAAACAACTATTAAAAGAAAAAGCCGAAATCGTTCGAAGCAACCCAAAGACACACGTTCTATTGGTTGGTGGCGATACTTTAAATGGTCGCATGCAAAAATTAGCGCGGGAACTTGGTATCGCGAGGAACGTACATTTCTTGGGCTATCGTCAAGACATCCCAAAGCTACTAAAAATTTCCGATCTATATTGCTCGACTTCGCGCCAGGAAGGGTTAGCTATGAATGTTCTCGAGGCTCGCCTGGCGGGTTTGCCGATCGAAGCCACCACGGTGCGCGGTCATGAGCCGGCCTTCGCCAAAAACATCGCGCCGTTTCTATCCGACAATATCAATAAACAGATGGCCAAAATTTATAAAGAATCCAAAACCGTCCGCCCTAAACCACCAAAAACCACCGTGTTTGAAAAGTTGTTTCTGCTGGCGCCAGTTTTTCTTTTCATGACCTATTCGCCGGCGCTACTGATGCTGCAAAATGATAGCAAATCAATGCGCCTGACGCCGGCGCTAATTTACGTGGCGCTGACGGCTGTAGCGGCCGCGCTATTTGTATTAAAACGTTATCGAAACCTTTTTAAGTCGAGAAAATTAATCATCGCTGCCAGCGTAGTCATCGCCAATCTAGCCTACGCGGCGCTCAGTTTATTTTGGACGCCCGATCTATCGAGAGGCGTAATCCAGGTCGGTTCACTAGCGGCGCTGACGATGATTTTTGTCGGCGCAATCTGTGTCACGGAGTGGAAAAAACTTTTTCGAAAGCTCGTCAAAATTCTCCTCATCACCAGCCTGTTTTGGTGTGTGTTTGCCTGGTTTCAATTCTGGATCGGCCTATTTCACCCCAAATTCTTAAACAGTTTTTGTCATAGTTGCTCGGCCGTGGCTTTTGGTTTTGTCCGTCCGGCGGGCTTGACTTTTGAGCCGCAAATTTTTGGTAATTTACTTTTGGCGCCGACACTTATCTCGGCTTATCTTATTTGGAAAAGTCCCACCAAAACAAAAAAAAGTTGGTATATTGTCTTTTCTATATTTTTGATAACTATTCTACTAACCTTGTCGCGCGGCGCGATTTACGCTCTGGCGCTGGGGCTGGTGGTTCTGCTTCTAGCGATGCGGCCAAAACTATCGATCATTTTAAAAACCGCGCTAGCTGGCGTCGTCGGATTAGCCGTAGCGATAATTTTACAGGGCGTGGCCGCCGGGATGAATCCGCACGTCGACACGTCGTTCGCTGATGGAGTTGACACTTCGGTGGAGCAGTTGACACTGGGGCGCATAGATTTGATCACGTCCGAGGAGAATGTTAGCTCCCCAAGCACTCCGCCGGCCGAAAATCCCGCTAGCTCGCCAATTTACACAGGCTATGTTGAAATATCGACCAATTATCGTATTTCCGTATCAGAAAGGGCGCTCGATACCTGGCGGCGTGATCTGCCGACCATGTTCTTTGGCACCGGCGCTGGCAGCGGGGCAAAACCGATCGCCGATAACTACGACACGGTTCAAAATCAACACATCGAGACTCTATTAAATTATGGATTGGTTGGTTTTGCATTGTATGCGACCCTGCTGGCCGGTTTATTTTGGGCTTCGAGGCGCCGCAAATTTGTCTGGGCGATTTTGGCCTCTTATCTGTTCCAGTGGGCATTCTTTAGCGGACTGCCGCATGGTTTCCCCTGGGTTTATTTTGTTCTGATGGGGTGTTTCATTTACACTCTTAGCGTGCACCCTGAGCCGTCAAAACCTGCCAAGCGGTCTTAAACAGAATTTGCATATCGAGGCCAAACGACCAATTTTGCACATAATAAACGTCCAATTTACGCCGCTGTTCCCACGGCAGATCTTTTCGTCCAGAAATTTGCGCCAGGCCGGTGATGCCGGATTTGACGTGCAAAATGGCGTGCTTGTCCTTGAACTCGGCCAACTCCTCGGGGATCAAAGCGCGCGGCCCGACCAAAGAAATATCACCGCGCAGAACGTTAAATAGCTGCGGCAATTCGTCAATCGAAGTTTTGCGCAAAAACCTCGCCCATCGTCCATAGCGCGGATCGTCGGGCAAAAAATCGCCGTTGTCGCGATATTTTTTGATTAGTTCGGGACGGTTGATTTTAGTGAAAGCTTGCTCGGGCGTTAGACCGTTCAGCTCACGACAAACCGTTTGGAATTTGAGCAGTTGGAATTTTTCGTCACCGCGCGTTAGACGCGTGTGTCGAAAAAGAACTTTGCCAAAAATTATTTTATTAACGATGGCCACCACTAGAAAGATCGGCGACAAAATAACCAGCGCCAAGCCGCTCATGGCGACATCAAACAAGCGCTTAGCGACTCGACCCCAACCGAGCAGCGGCGTCGGCTGCACGCTCATCATCGGCACATCGCCCATGAACAACTCCAGCTCCAAGCGCTCTGGCACCTCAGAAATCTCGCGGGGCACAAATTTGAAATCGACGTAATTTTTCTGCGCGAAACCCAAGATCCCAACATCAATGTCGGGTTTGTCGTGGGTGGCGACTTGGATTATTAGATCAGGCGGAAAATTACGCACAGCGCCCGAAAAAGTCTTATGAGTAGCGGATTTGGAACTGCCGACGATGGCTTGGATTTTGTAATTATTATCGCGTTGAATGATGTCAACTAGCCCGAGGGCGAACTTATTATCGCCGATCAACATAACGCGAGTCACGCCAATCAACCGTCGTCGCCTCAGATAGCGCGCCAGATATAGCGCCCCACGTTCGAGGCTCAAGAAAATAATGCTGAAAACTAGCCCATAAATCGGCACCAATTTACTCGGAAACAGCGGTCGCACCATAAAATAATGGATCATTATCATAAACAGCATGGCCGTAGCGGCGCCAAAGAAAATCCGGCCGATGATGGCCAATTTGCCTTGCGACGTGGCGCGATAAGTACCAATCAAACTAAATAAAATAATAATAAAAGGCAGCAGGAGCAGCAGGAGCAGCAAAAACTCGTTGGCCGGCACTACCTGGTGGGTTGGTACGTCGGATATTCTAACGCGCAAGACATAGGCCACGACATAGGCCGCCAACACCGCGACAGCGTCGCCGACCACCAAAAGCAGCGTAAAAACTAACGAAGTACGGTTCTTCATGCGTAAAAATAGCATACCATATTTGCCAGAAATTTCCTAGTGTGTTAAAATAGTGAGATATGCCCAAGAAAATACAGTCCATTGATGGGTTCACCCTAAAACGCCGCGATAGTGTATCGACCGACGGCGCGGGCGGGCGAGCTTTTTTGGATTCTAAATCAGCACCAAAACTAGACTCTAACAAAACAGAGGTCAGCCTAAAAAAAGTCGAAACAACCAATCTCGAACCGGGGAATTTGGCGGATGACGTCGAGGCTTCTTTACAGAATCTAGAAACCGATCTCGATCAACTACCCAAACCGGGCAAAGAATCGCGTCGCGCCAAGAAACTCCGGCGCCGAAAAGCTCGAGCCGATCGCCGAAAACGTCATCCCATTCGGCGCATTATCAAGTGGATTTTCTTAGCACTGCTGATCTCGGTTCTCCTTATTAGCGGCTATTTCGTCTGGAAAGCAGTCAGCACGGACTGCAAGATGAGAGGTGAGAAAAATTGCAATATCTTTAAAGTCATCGGTGATTTTAGCAAGAAACAGCGCCTCAAAGTCGACGAAAACGGTCGCACCAACGTGCTCATTTTTGGCACGAGCGGCGAGTCCATGAGTCCCGATGCTCGCGACGGTGCGCTGTTGACTGATTCCATCATGGTGATCAGTGTCAACCAGGACGAACACGACGCCTATATGATTAGCCTGCCGCGTGATCTTTATGTCAAGCACACCTGCAAGAAACTACTCGGCACATCGGCCGGCAAGCTAAACGAAACTTATTATTGTGCCTACTACGACAACGGCGGTGACGGCGAAGCTGGTGCGGCGGCGTTGCGCAAAACCGCCGGCGAAATTGTTGGGCTCGACATTCAATATTCGGTGCATTTGAACTGGGCGGCTTTACGCCAAGGAGTTGACGCCGTGGGCGGAGTCGATGTAGTGGTTGAGAGCTCGGACAAGCGCGGCATTTACGACGTAGCGACTGATTTTCGAATCGCCAACGGGCCGGCGCATCTTAACGGCGAGCAAGCCATCCAATTCACCACAGCCCGAAACGCCTCGGGTGGTTACGGCCTGTCGGGGAGCAACTTTGCCCGCGAGCAAAACCAACAGAAAGTCCTGACCGCCCTGCAACAGAAAGTCCTCCGCGCGGAGACCCTGACCAATCTCGTGGCCGTCAATTCGCTACTCGATGCCTTGGGCGACAACTTGCGTCACACTTTTCAAACTTCTGAGCTGCAGACTTTGCTGGATCTGGCCAAGAATATCAAGGACGGTCAAATGATATCGCTACCGCTGGTTAAGCGCGACGACAATGAAAAGGATTTGGTGACGACGGGCATGATCGGCAATAGCAGCATAGTTCGACCGGTCAAAGGATTGTACGACTATTCTGATATCCAAGAATACGTAGCGCGCAGCATTAGCGCCGATCCAATCGTCCGCGAAGCCGCCAAAATCGACGTCCTAAACGGTTCGGAGGAGGCCGGTTTAGCACAGAAAAAAGCCGATGAGTTAAAGGAAGCCGGCTACAGAATCAACCGAACCACCAACGCGCCGACCACCGTTAGCGACAAAGTCAAAATCTATCAATTGAACGCCGATAAAACCGGCACGGCCGCGGCGCTCGAGACACGTTTTGGTATCAAAATCACCAGCGGCAAACTAGCGGATTACAACACCGAAGCCGATTTCGTGATCATTTTCGGCACGGCCTCGGCCGAATAGCTTGATTCTGTTGGTTCCTTGCGCTAAAATTGAGGGGACGTTTCCAAATGATCCGGAGTAGCGCAGCGGTAGCGCAGGACGCTGTTAACGTCTTGGTCGCCGGTTCGAATCCGGCCTCCGGAGCCAAAGTAAAATTGCGACCCTCGCGGTCGCGATTTTATTTTGATTCTCGCGGGCTCGCGAAATCGAACCGAAGGTTCGGTAATTGTCAAATTTTTAGTTTGACAATTACAGCGTGATGTCATAATGCGAAAGGCAGTATGACATCTAAGCGCTATCCGGCCATTTCTTTCGCAAGCGAGCGGAAAAGGCGAAGCCGCTATCCGGCTATTGACTTCTAGAATATTTCTTGCTATAATAGAAACATGGGAGAACTCTTGTCAACAGCCCCCCCCCCCTGATCAAAAGTATTTTAATCTGAATATAAAAAACGAATACGATCCGCTTAAAAGCGTTTGGATTTCGGACAGGCAAAATCCTGATATGCAGGGATTCATTAGTGCGTTGGAAGACCATGGCGTAGACGTCGTCCGCGGCGATAAAACCCAGAGCGGAATATGTTGGCCTTTCTTGAGAGATCCGTTTATGGTTGTTGATGACACATTCATGGTTGGCGGAATTGACAGTAGTGGTGACTTTACTTCGCGCTCGCCAGATCTGCTAACCGCGTGTATGGACATCATGGATCAGATACGCGATGACAAGTTTAGCAGTGCTGCATTTGCGGCTCGAGAAGATGGCTTCCCGATTATCCTTGAGGGCGGCGATGTGATTGTTCACGACGGCACAATTTATGTTGGTCAGGGGGGACAATGGACAAATAGACTTGGTCTGGAATTGATGAAGGCGCTTTGGGGCGACAAATTCAAAATACAACCAATTCACATGAAGCCCGAAGCAAAAGTTACTCACCTCGATTGTGTTTTCAATCCTATATCGGCAGACACGGCGATTGTTCATTTTGATCCAATGACGGTTGCTTCCCAAGGAATTATTCAAAAACATTTTGACAGACTAATCCGTCTAAAGAGGGCTGAGTACGCTGCGCTCGCTGCCAATGTGTTTAGTATCGGTGGCGGACAAATTTTTATAGAACGACAACAAGAAAGACTTAGGAGAGAACTTAAAAGGAGTTCGTTCGATCCAATTCCAACCAAATTTGATAAGCCTATACGCGCTGGCGGTTCATTCCGTTGCGCAACGGTACCATTAAGGCGAGAGTCAGAGTCACAGCTATAAAAATTGGCGTTTGGATCAGACTCTAACCCCAAAAATGGTCTGGCGAGCCCAGTGGGTGACCCGTTTTTACAGCATTAGCTCCCGCCAGACCACTAATAAAAGGCGAACCGCCGCCGGAGGTTCCCTGAATAGGCTCATCGTCACTACTGTTACTGGTTCTGTCTCGCATATCGACGTCTCCCTCGCTTTTCTGCACAATGTTAACTAACGTATGGTAATGAGTATACGCTCATTTATTAGTAAAAGCAAATCATTCGGGGCGAGATTTGCCTATCATCCTAATAAATGGTAGAATGTACAATATGAAGGAAGACAAATCGGTGGTGTCGGTGAGCGGTACCAAGTGGAAACTCTTTACGACCGCTCTTGATCTGTTCTCCAAAAAAGGCTACGCCAACGTCGGTATCCGCGAGATCGCTAACGTGGTGGGCATCAAATGGCCGGGCATTTACAATCATTTCGAGAACAAAGACGCTTTTCTCGACGCGGCCTACAAATTTTACCGACATAATTTCCTGGCCGGTTGTCCAGATCTCGACGATATATTGGAACGAATTCCAAACACTTCGCCCCGCAAAATTTTCGCTATGCTGCCGCCCAAATTCCTAGGGGAAGACATGGCCGATATCATGGGCAAGATCATCCTGGTCGCCATAGAGGAACGTATCCATGACGAACGAGCAGAAAGTCTAGTTTACGAGCTGCTCGTCGGCACGACGCAGCGCTACATTTCGGAAGTCCTAAGCAAAATGGTCGAGCTAGACATCATTGAACCGCTGGACGTCGACGTTTTTTCATTGGCTATCGCCGCCTTTGACATTTATTCGGGCTCGCGAGCCGGCAAAACAAACACCATGGAGTACCTAGAGTGGCAGACCAAACGCCAATCTCTACTGGGCATGGTGCGCGTCAAAAACGCGGAGTCGGCCAAAGGCAGGCTTGCTAAAAACAGACATAAACAGTAAAATAATAATTATGGCAAAGAAGAAACGTGGTCCAGGTCGACCGCCGAAAAATCCCAAATCCAGAAAAACGCAGCATAGCGTGCCGCACGGTTTTTGGCGACAAGTCGGCGCGATTTTTCTGATTCTGATCGCACTAGTTATTGGCCTAGGGTTGTTCAAAATCGGCGGAGCGTTTCCCACCGGTCTGGCTGATGCGATCCGGTGGGTGATTGGCTGGACGGCCTACGTGGTGCCGCTCATCCTGTTGTGGCAGGCGATCCAGATCTTTCATAGCGAAGACAACCGTTTGCCGGGCATCATTTGGTTCGCCACAATTTTGTTTTTGGTCTGTTTTGCCGGCCTGTTTCAACTGATGCTAAGTAATCCATTGAGCCAAGCCGATGCTTTTGCCGGTAACGGCGGCGGAGTGTTTGGCCTTGGCGTAGCTGAGATGCTGCTCCAGATAGCCAACATCCCGGTTAGCGCGGTGATCTTGGTGGTTCTGATGATCATCCTGATATTTTTCGTGCTCAGAGCTTCGCCCAAGAAAGTCATTAGCGCCATCATCGAGTTTTTCCGGCGTGAGGATGAGGCGGAAAGCAGCAACGCCAAAGTTGCCAAAAAAGTCGCCAAAGTCGAGGAGCAAGCCATCGCTCATGAGCCGGTTAAATTGAAACTAAACAAAGGCGTCGAAACAGTCGATCACAGTGGCCGAGAAGAAAAACCGCGCGACAAAGAACCAACGACGGAAAACACCGCACTGACGACGGCGTCTGATCCCGATTGGGAATTTCCGCCGTTGGATCTGTTGTCGAAAAAACAACGACCGGCCGATCCGGGCGATGTCGAACATAACGCCAAAGTCATCCAGGACACTTTAGCGGAATTCAACATTAGTGTTGAAATGGAGGACGCTAACATCGGTCCCAAGGTCACGCAGTACACCCTAAAACCAGCCTCGGGCGTGAAATTGTCGCGCATCACGGCGCTGGATTCGTCGTTGGCGCTCAATCTGGCGGCCTCGACGCTGCGCATTGAGGCGCCGATTCCGGGCAAACGTTCAGTTGGTATCGAGGTGCCAAATGTCACGCCGGCCGATGTCCGCCTCAGGGGGATTTTGGATTCGGATGCTTGGAGAAAGACGCGCGAGCCGCTGTCTTTCGCAATTGGTCTCGATATTTCCGGCGAGCCGGTCATCGGGGAGCTAAACAAAATGCCGCATTTGGTGATCGCGGGACAAACCGGTTCGGGCAAATCGGTCATGATTAACTCGCTGCTTTGCTCGCTGCTTTATCGCAACACACCGGCCGATATGAAACTAATTCTAGTTGATCCTAAACAGGTCGAACTAACGCCATACAACGACATTCCGCATCTCCTGACCCCGGTAATTACCGAACCGGAAAAGACGATCAGCGCTCTCAAATGGGCGGTTAGCGAGATGGAGCTGCGTTATTCGCTTCTACACGACGAACGAGTGCGCGACATCAAATCCTATAACCAGAAAATGCAAGAAGGAAATGACGATAAAGTCGGCGAAACCATGCCGTACATTGTGATTGTGGTCGATGAGATGGCTGACCTCATGATGATGGCTAAACGTGACGTCGAGGCGTTGGTGGTACGTCTCGCCCAAAAAGCCCGCGCCGTTGGTATTCATTTGGTGCTAGCGACCCAGCGTCCTAGCGTCGATGTCATCACTGGTCTCATCAAAGCCAACGTGCCGGCTAGGATTGCTTTCACTGTCGCCTCGCAGGTGGATTCGCGGACGATCCTAGACAAAGCCGGGGCGGAACGACTGCTCGGCGAGGGCGATATGTTGATGATTACGCCATCGATGAGCAAGCCCAAACGCATCCAAGGGGCTTTCCTTTCCGAGAATGAAACGGTCAAAATCACCGATTATCTGCGTCTGGCGCGACCGCCGGAATACAACGCTGACATCATTAGCCAACAGGTTCAACTGAACGGCAAAGGCGGGGTGGTCATGGATTTTGAGGGCGCCGGCGACGATGAGTATCGCGATGCGGTGCGCGTGGTGGTCGAGGCCGGCAAAGCCTCAACTTCGCTCTTGCAACGACGCCTGCGTATCGGCTACTCCAAAGCCGCGCGCATCATGGAAGAAATGGAAGAAAACGGCATTATCGGCGCCCAGGACGGCAGCCGACCACGCGAAGTGCTGGTCTCGAGCTTGGACGAGCTGGGAGATGGCTGATGCAATTTGATGAGTACCAGAAATTGGCGGCTCGAACTGATGCGTTTTCTAAACCTGATTCTTTGCTCGACCCGGCTTTCTTGGAAAAAGTTTTGGGGTTGGTGGGCGAGTCCGGCGAATTTGCCGACAAAATTAAAAAATTGATTCGCGACCAAAATGGCGAGATCACGGACAAGGACGAATTGGTCAAGGAGCTGGGCGATGTGCTGTGGTATTTGGCCATGATAGCGAATTATTTGGATGTTGATCTGAGCGCGGTGGCCAAAGAAAATATCGCCAAATTAGCCGATCGCCAAAAGCGCAATATCATAAAAGGCGCCGGTGACAATAGGTAAAAAAAGTCGTGCCCGAGCTACCCGAAGTTGAAACTGTCCGCCGCGGGCTGGAGCGGCTGATCGTCGGGCGGCGGGTTTTGGATGTCAGGGTGCTCAATCCGAAGTCTTTCGATTCTGACGAGAACAACATCAAGCGATTTATTCTGGGTGCAAGAATCATTGCTATTCGTCGCCGCGCCAAAATTTTGATCATCGATCTCTCGACGGACTATTCGTTGGTGATCCATCTCAAAATGACCGGCCAAATCGTTTTTCGCGGCAACGAGACGTGGGGCGCAGGTCATCCGACTGATTCGTTTGTGGCGGAGCTGCCGGATCGTTCGACGCGAGTGGAGTTTGAGCTGGGTGGCGCCCGCGAAACGGTTTTTTCCTCAGACCCATCGTCCCCAGAAATGTCATACTCTGGTGCGCCGACAGAACCGTCTTCTTCTAAGACGAACCTGTCGGGCACGTCAGGAATATACATTTCTGAGTCCGAAGGTAAAAAGTCATCAGAAAAAAGTTTCGCGGGCGCCACGGCGCATCTCTTTTTCAACGACCAACGCAAATTCGGTTGGATCAAACTGTTGCCAACGACCGAAGTTGAGAAAATAGATTTCATCCAAAAACTCGGGCCGGAACCGTTGACCGGCGATCCTTATGACGAGTTTCTAAAGCGCGTCCGCCGCCGCAACAACACCACGATCAAAGCGGCGATTTTGGATCAATCCGTTGTGGCCGGCATCGGTAATATCTATGCCGATGAGAGCCTGTGGGGTGCGAAAATCCACCCGGCGACACGTGTGCGCGACCTGACCGACGCGCAGATGAAAAAAATCCTGCGCGAAGCGATAAAAGCCATGAATAAATCCCTCGCGGCCGGCGGCTCGACCATGCAAAATTACGTCCAAAGCGACGGCTCGCGCGGTAACTATCTCGACAAATTCGCCAATGTTTTCCGCCGCGACGGCGAGGCCTGTCCACGCTGCGGCCACACAATCGAAAAAATCCGCGTGGCCGGCCGAGGTACGCATTATTGCCCGAAATGCCAGACAATAAAAGGCTAATGCTTGCAATATAAGAACGAGGCGTGTATGGTTGTTATTAATAATAAGCAAAGGAGTTATGAAATGTCTGGTGATAGAAAAACAAGAATTAGTGCGACAGGTACGACTACTACTGATGACGGGGGGGGGGTGCCCGAGGTTCTTCGCGCTCACATAAGAGCGGCAATGGGAGCGAGCGCTGCAAAATCTGCGAGTGATGAAACATGGAAAATCTATAGTGCTGCGGATGAAGCAGCAAACAAAGCAACGGGAATAGAAAGAAATTCCAGGATCAAATTGGTCAGAGAGTTCAACCAAGATGTTCTTACTCCGAAGAAACCGTTCAATCAAGCTATGGCGATAGTGCGGAAAATAGAATCAGGCGCCGAAGTAGATGTAGATGCGATTCAAAATGAGGGAGTGAGAAAGATTGTGCAATGGACGCAGGTACTGTCGCAGTGGCGCGACACGCCTGATCTGACAGATGAGGTAAGAGAAGATATGGAAATTTTAGAGCTGGCATTAAAATTGAAGCGAGAGCCGTCCATTTCGTTTGGTGATGACAAATTTGAGGGTGGTGGCAAAGTCCGAAAAGTGAAAATTATTAACATAAATGAAAGTGGAACTAGAACAGGTGTTGTACGCATGATGGTAGAAGTAACCACTGATGACGGTAGTAGCGCTTTATTTGAGAATAGCAATGATGACTGTCTTTCTGTCGGCGAAGACGGTGCGCGTCAACTTTTTCTTTCCTCAGTCCGTAAAGGCATAGAACAGTTGGTCAATAGCCGAGAAGAAGCTCGGCATAAAGGTTGGCAAGACGAGCCTAGTCTAGGGCAGTTAATGGAACAAGTCGCTGCGTTCCACAGAAGTACATTCACCAAGACTGATGAAACCGACGAAGCAACAAATCAAGTTCTGGGCGA
This sequence comes from Candidatus Saccharimonadota bacterium, assembly GCA_009785095.1. Lineage (GTDB taxonomy): Bacteria > Patescibacteriota > Saccharimonadia > Saccharimonadales > Saccharimonadaceae > WQXA01. The sequence goes on from WQXA01000009.1 coordinate 12,160, forward strand.
GGTTAATAAATGGCTGACAAGAGTTAGAGATAGAATACATCGTCATTTCGAATCGATAGTTCGTAATTATGCCCAAGTTGCACCAGCAGAAGGCATTGATGGAATAATTACTCTTTATGGAGGAGAAGGTAAAGACAAAACATATGTTTTCGATCGAGTGCTTGGACTCATCGAGGCGCGGATGTTTCCCAAAAAACGCGCGGCTAGGAAAGAATTGAATAACGAGCAATTAAGCCAAGCAGCTAGACTAACTCACGGGATTTTGGGAGGATATACTACTCTAGCAGAATACGAAAAAACTAACGAACCTTCTTCCTAAACCGCCACAGTCCGACGATGGCTGAGCTGCTGACCAAAATTTCCGTGGCTACGCCGGCGATCGATCCGTAGAGCACATCGTAGGCGAACCACGGCGGCGATCCTGCCAGCGACAATTGACGCACGCGCTGCTCGCGCCGCTGCCAAAAAGCCAAGGTCGAGAGTTGCCAGCCAATGGCTGCTAGGAGCGACCGCCAATCCTGCCAAATTATTATTGTCGCGACCAGGCCTACAATCTGGATGATGAGCAGCGGCCAGAGCGAGCGTTTGCCCGACCCAGCCTGGCCATATTTACGAAAAATAACAGCACGTAGCGCACTAGCCATGTTCAGTACTGCGCCTACCAACGCCCCGAGCATGAAAAAATGCACGGCATAAACCGTTGCTGCTACAATTTGTATGCTCATCATGGTGCGGTGACGTTTGGCCTGGAAAGTCAAAATATTGAACAGCAGAGCTACGAAACCGACGATTTGGGCGGTGATGAAAAACATAGCAAGTCAAGTATAGCAGAAGGTGTGAATTTTTTAGTGCGCTCTCCCGCTGAAAACCATTGACAAAAATAGGAAAGTTCTGTACAATAGCGATCATGGCAAGAAGACATCATAGAAGAAGAGAGGCGTCCGGAGCTTTTGGGCGGACGGGAGTGGATCGCTCTACGGGGGGGGGGTATGTTCAGCGACGGACGCCACAGGTAGTTACAGGGTGGTCTGCCGCTAATAGGCAACGAGGGATTAATACTACACCGATCCCTAGAGCAGCAACTTTGGCCTCAATGTCTATAAGCATGCTCAAAGTGTTGCCCTCTCCTGAGCAAGAAGAAGGACAAGAAATAGACGTCAAGGAATATTTAGCAGGACAAATTGAAAGTGCTATTCGGTCTTATCACGAAATGGGCGGAGAGCTAGATGATGTAGAACTGAGTCAGATATTAACCGAGCGTATCGATAAAATGAGCGAGCTAGAGCACGCTTGGGCTAAGAGCGAGCTCGAAAAAGGCAAGACGATTCTAATGTGGATCGCGCCAAAACCAAAACAGTGTTCGCCCGACGAGGCGGTAAGCACTTTGCGAAGAGAGATGGGAATTGTTCAAAATCTACTTACACCGGGATCACCACACAATTTGCCTAATGGCATCATGGAAGCCGGGATTGATGGCATGCTCGGCATAGATGACGAATCTTCCGAGGGCGTAGACGCTTTCTTATCGAGCTATCCACCGGATGAAGCGTATGGCAAGAGCGCCGAAGACTTAAGAAGCAACCCGAGAATTCATGGTGATTGGAAGGTAAGCATTGATGCTGCGTCGCTCTCCCCCAGACAAAATTTTTGGCGAATGCATAGGCTACTTAGCGAGGTCATTAAAACAACTAGCGGTTATGAATGGTATATAGCAAAATTAGTCACGGCAATAGCGGTCGAGGAAGGGGTTAGTTCTGCGTGTCACTACGCCCAAGATCCTAGAAAACACAATGGTCGCGAAGTCCTAGTTTCAGGCGTTGATCCCTCGGGTAAATTCTATGTCCGATGGCAGAATATCAAAAAGAGACAAAATAAGGGTGTTGGCACGGTGAGGCTAAAGCCTGAGCAACAAGGCGATGCCCTAGATAGTTTTTTGAGAAAACACGTGGGCCATGGCTCCGATTGGTAATCGCACCGTGAGATGACAATGATATAATATGTTAAGTGATCTACTTTTACCACGGACTTAACGATTTTATGATGCGGCGGCAGGTGGCGGCTGTGGCGGCGGCTTTTGCGGGCAAAAACGGCGCTGACAGCGTCACCAAAATCGACGCCGGCGAGATCGAGCCGCAGAACCTGATCGCCGAGATCGTCAATATCAACATGTTTGCGCCGCAGCGTTTGATCGTGGTGAGCGGCTTTGAAAATGCTAAAGCTGCCTGGGAGAAAATTGGCGAGAACTTGGCACGCGTGCCGGACGAGGTCGATCTCATAATTGCCACGACCAAACCCGACAAACGCACCAAAACTTTCAAGGATTTGATAAAAGTCGCCAAAACGCGCGAATTTCCCAAATTGCAAGGACGGAGCTTGCAAAAGTGGGCTGCGGACGAGGCGGCCGAGCACAAAATCAAAATCAATCCCGACGCGATCGACGAGCTGATTTCGGCGACGAGCGGCGACGGCGATCCCCAAGCGCGTTTAGCCTCGGAAATTGCCAAACTAGGGACGCTGAATCGCCCCGTAGACATCGAGTTGGTGCGCCAAATCGTCGAACCAAATTTGGCGACGAATGCTTTTGAGATTTTGGATCTAGCGATCGCCGGACAGCGGCGCAAAGTAGCAGAAGAACTGAAACTCTTGCGCGAGTCGGGCGAAGATGCCAACAAATTTTTCGGTTTGCTCGCCAGCCAAGTTTTCGCGCTAGCGGCCGCGATGCTAGCGGGTTCGGACTCGGAAATTGCGTGCGATCTCAAAATTCATCCTTTTCAATTATCCAAAGCCCGAGATTTAGCGCGCCAGCTCGCTAGTAAATCCGAACAGAAACGACGAGTCAAGAAAATCACTCACGTGCTAGCCGACACCGACGCCAAAATAAAACTAGCCCGCGCCGATGAAGCGTGGACGCTAATCGAAGTGGCGCTGGCCAAGCTATGAAAAAATACAAAATTCTCATCTTTGATTTGGACGACACATTGATCGACAATCACGAGAGTGTCCGCGTGGCCTTTGAAACTATGTTAACGGCAGTAGGCGAGACTTATTCTAATGAAAAACTGGATCGTTGGTACAGGATCGACGCAGATTTTTGGAGCAAGTACCAGGACGGACTAATAAAAATACCACCGGAATTTGCCCATGAAACCGCTAGGAAAAGCGATAAATTCTTGGATTGGGTGTGCTCGCAGCGCGTCCTGCAATATTTTGAAAATAAAGTAGACGACGAACGCGCTATTGAGCTCAATGATATTTATATTAGCGCTCTGGCTGAAAATGTTGTGGCAATTGAGGGCGCCCGCGACACGTTGAAATATCTGGCGAGCGAGAATGTTTATAAAATTATTGTTGCTACTAATGGGCCGAGTCTCGTTGTGCCTCGCAAATTGGAAATAATCGGCGTCTCGTCATATGTCACAGAAATTTTAGCAGCGGATATGTTGGGGCTAGTGAAGCCGCACACTGAATTCTTTGACGCGATCAAAAAACGCTACAATGATTTTCTGAACTCGGATTATCTAATGATCGGCAATTCCCTAAAATCAGACGTTGGTTTCGCCATGAAGGTCGGTATTGATTCGTGTTGGTTCAATCGTAAAAAGGAAAAATTGACGCTCGAGTACGCGCCAACTTTCGTGATACAGGATTTGCGTCAACTAAAAACTATTTTGTAGTTTTCTTGGGCGCGGGCTTCTTCGCGGTGGCTGTCTTTTTCGCAGCAGGTTTTTTCGCGGCGGGCTTTTTTGGAACAGTTTTTGCGGCGGTTTTCGCGGTAGTCTTGGTTGCCGCCGGTTTGGCGGCTGTTTTCTTGGCGACAATTTTGACGCCGGCTTTTTTGGCTTTAGCGGAGAGGTGCGACATGCGCCGAGCGGCGGCGGCTTTGGTTAGCACGTTTTTCTTGACCGCGGTGTCGATAGCGCTCTGAGCGGCGCGCAATAGATCGAACGACGGTTTGGTCTCGAAAGCTTTCACGGCGGTGCGCAAAGTCCGCTTGGTGCGCAAATTCTGGGCGCGGCGGCGCTGATCTTGACGCATTTTTTTGGCTGCTGATTTGATAATCGGCATTAATAACTCCTTTCGCGCGGGTATCCGAGGACACTGGTCGCGCCTTATTTTGTAACAGTGAGAATTATAAACGAATAATAGAGAAAAAGCAAGAGTTGGGAAAATATTGGAAATGTGATATAATAAAAAGCATGGTTAAAAATAACCCATTGGCAGCAAAGGTTTTTTTATCACCTGGCGATCAGGGTTTTGTTACGGGGCTAGAATTTCAAAGTACTGACGATGGCACTGAATGGGTGGTGCTGAGAGGCGTTAGGGATCGATCCGGAACAAGGCAAAGGGCGGGGGTTGAGTTTACTAGAAGGCTTGTCTTGCTAGAGGCTAATGGTAAGAAGATATACACAATTGGAACACCAGACGGTGCAATACTGGTGAGAGTCGTGATCAATGAAAAACTTGATGCGACGCAGCCTACTGATTCGGATCCTAAGATCCTTGGTATATTCAAAATCCAAGATTCCACCCAGGACAAAAAAACTTGACACCACCAACTCGCTTATGATATAATGCCGTCGAGAGTAACTACGGATAACAAACATGAACGAAAAAACTCCTCGCAGTCAGTTGGTCGCCAAGGTCAAAGACGCTAGCAGCATCCTAGTGACAGTTTCGCGCGATCCGAGCGTCGATCAATTGGCGGCGGCGCTGGCTTTGACTTTTGCGCTCAGCAAAATAGGAAAGAGCACCACGGCAGTATTTAGCGGCGAGATTCCGGCGGCGATTAACTTTCTCGAGCCGGAAAAAACTTTTGAGAATTCGGTTGATTCTTTGCGCGATTTTGTGATTTCTTTGGATAAAGAAAAAGCCGATCGTTTGCGCTACAAAGTCGAGGGCGATTTCGTCAAAATCTATATCACGCCGTACAAAACCACCATTTCCGAAAAAGATTTGGATTTCAACGAAGGCGATTTCAATATCGAGTTGGTTATCGCGATCGGCGTCAAAAACAAAGACCACCTCGACGAAGCCATCACTTCGCATGGCGGGTTGTTGCATGACGCCGCAGTGGCGACTATGACGCTATCGGATAACGACAGGAACGCTTTCGGCACGATTAATTGGCAGAACACCGAGGCTAGTTGTTTGTCAGAAATGGTGGCGGATTTGGTGGAGGATCTCTCCGACAAAGACAATCCATTGCTCGATGAACATGTGGCCACGGCGCTCCTGACCGGGGTGGTAGCGGCGACCGACCAATTTCGCAATGATAGAACTTCGGCTAGTATCATGACCCTGGCGGCTAATCTAATGGCCAAAGGCGCTAACCAGCAATTGATCGCGAGTGAGCTCTCGGCGGCCGGTGGTTCGCTAGCGGTTGCACAAGAAGACAGCGACGAGCCGAGCAGTGAGCTGCCGACCAACGAGCCAGAGCCGGGAGTGCTGTCGATCGATCGTAATCTCACGCCAGAAGAAGAGAATCATTTGGCTGCTAATACTGAGGCGGTGGCCGAAGAAAACAACCAAGCGGCGCTCGAGGAGGCCGAGTCTAGGCTGGCTGCCGCGGCGGAGGCGCAGAGCCCACCGCCCGAGGAAATAAATCCGGCGGATTTGCCGCCCTTGCCGGCACCCGAACCAACCGTGCCGGCGCCCGAACCGACCGCTCCGGGCGAGAGCGAGCTTAACAACATCGTTGCCAACAGCAGCCCTATACTCAGTCACGCCGTGCCGTACGCCGAAAGTGTTACCGGGCCGCCGTTGAATTCCGCGGTAGCGGGCAACGACGAACCGGCTTTGGTCGATCCGCTAGGGTCTGCGCCGCTGACGACAGCGTCAGCCACAGCGCCGATGATTAACGCCGCGCCGGCGCCAACACTGACGCCGCCGGCCATTGACCTACCGCCACCACCGCCACCGCCCGCACCAGATCTCGGGCAATTGCCGCCCTTGCCGCCGCCGAGTGATACGGCCACGGTGCCAGAGGTGCCTTTGGATGCTGCGCTGTCTTCTGTTGCACCCGAGGTGCCGGTTCCCGAGCAGGCGCCGCCTAGCGATGCACCTAGCGACCCAATGTTTCCCGGCGTGACGAATCCGGCTGATCCGACCCAGTACCAGATCCCGGGACAGTAGTAAATGGAAAAGTTTGATCGCATCATCTTGGTCGACAAACCGGCCGGTATCTCGTCGTTCGGCGTGGTGGCGCGGGTACGGCGCAAATTAACGGAGGAAGCCGGCCGGCGCGTCAAAGTTGGCCACACCGGCACGCTAGATCCGTTCGCGACGGGGTTGCTCGTTTTGCTGAGCGGTAAATTCACGCGCCGCGCCGATGAATTTTCCAAACTCGACAAAGTCTACGAGGCGGAAATTCGCCTGGGCGCCACATCGACCACCGGTGATCCGGAGGGCGAAATCACCAAAACTACCCATCCTTTGCAAGCTCCGTCCTTGCAGGAACCGTCCCTGCAAGAAGTCGAGGCGACTTTACAAAAATTTGTTGGCAAAATCACCCAAACGCCGCCGATTTACAGCGCTATAAAAATTGACGGCCAGCGGGCGTATAAACTGGCGCGCGCCGGTAAAGCGCCGAAAATGCCGTCGCGCCAAGTGGAAATTTATTCGCTGGAGCTCCTGGAATATACTTATCCAACGCTGAAAATTCGAGCTCACGTCAGCAGTGGCACCTACATCCGCACCCTGGCCGAGGACATCGGTCGAGAGCTAAAAACCGGCGCCTACACCTCGAACCTGCGTCGCACCAAAGTCGGCGAATATGATGTAGCGCAGGCGCAGATCGTAGATGAATTTATGAAGTAAAAGATTGAACTAACCGTGAGAATTTGCGATAATGTTCAATATGAAAACCGGACAGGTTGATCTAAATCAAATTCCGGCACTGCAAAATATTGAGGTTCGTGAAGACATATCGCTTAGGCCTTTACGAAAATCAGATGCCGAGCGGATATTGGAGATTCTGGACGCCGATCCTGAAATTCGTAATCGCGTGACGATTGCTGGTAAAATTAAGAGCCGCCAGGACGTAATTAATGAGGTAGAAAAAGCGCGCAACGATAAAATAATGATTCGCTACACGATTTTATCTGGTGAAAACCCGATTGGTCTAGTGTCGTTCTGGCGCGATGAAGGTTATGTCTCTGGTGTGCCGCAGCCGGATGATTATGGCTTTGGTTATTTTCTTGACCCAGAGTATCGTGGTCGTGGCATTATAACGGCGGCACTTGAACGGTTGATGAATGTGGCCGAACAAAATCTAACGGTGCGCCAATTCATCGCTTTTTGTGAAGATGATAATAAAGCTAGTCTTGCTGCGCTACAGAAACTAAGTTTTCAGTCAACCAATGAAATATACCCTGAACCTCGGTTCGGCTGGGAAGAAAGAAAATATGTTAGACCGGCGTTAAACCAAATAGATATTGTACCCCTTGCGTAATCTGTGATAATCTGCTAAACTACTTCGCATGATTACTAAAGACAAGAAAACTGCGGCGATCAAAAGCACGCAGACTCACGGGACGGACGTCGGCTCGCCGGCGGCGCAGATTGCTATTTTGACGGCGCGAATCAATGAAATAACTGAGCATCTTCGGACGCACAAACATGATTTCATGGCGCGACGTGGACTGCTCCAGATGGTCGGTCGCCGCAAAAAACTATTGCGCGCCCTCGAAAAAAGCGATTTTGCCCAGTACAAGAAAGTCATTGAAACTCTGGGACTGCGCAAGTAAAATATTTCCCTAGAGTGTAAATCTGCCTGTTAATTACGGGCTGGTTTTAGTTCGCGCCACACAGGCAATAAATCAGCACGTAAATATGGCACAGTCGGATCATCTCGCGTGAGGCGTACCAACATTTTTATAAACGTCACATACTTTTTTCTGATGTCACTCGGCATGGCTTTAATTTCGGCAACAACAGCATCTGGGTTAATATGAATATTAGCCAGGAGGGACGCAGCAAGTTCATTGTAATTGTCCTGACCATGACCGCTATGTTTTACTTCTAAGCCAATCATAATATTACCTTCGTTCAATTGTTCGGCAGTATCAACGCCCGGCTCTCTTTCAACAATTTTTCTGTGTAGTTCATTAATTTTATATAATGTATCGCTCAAATCACGGTAGCGGTTCCACGCTGCTTCTTTGCGCTTATTCCATGCTTCATAGACTCTTTCGTCATTATCATAATAAGCGCCATCATCGTAGATCTTACGCCACAGTTTAGACAGCTCAGTGTTTTTATCTTCCCACCTCTTTATTAGACCATGCACACCTTCATGAATTAGGGTAGAACGAATACTGCCGTATGATGGAAAAATAGTTTTGTTGCCGGGATTCATAGCGAACATCAATATGATTGTATTGTCGGGGTCAAAGTATCCGTTATCGTCTGATTCGGCAGTAACGTTAATGAGCAAGCCCTCTAACGGTTTAAGCAAATCTATAACTGCGGGATCTGATAAAGCTGCGTCTAAAGCCTCTTGGTATTCATCGGACAGATAGTAATAACCACTATCCTTGATAACATAGCCATCATCCTCAACTTGTATTGTAGCCACAGTTTTACCGTCTAGTCCTGTATCATAATCAGGATCATCTGCGGATAATAGTGCATTATCCAGTATTGGAGGTAATTTAATGCAATCTGTTTCTTTTAGTCTAGCCTTGATTTCTGAATAATCGCTGCAGATACCGCTGGTAATCATTTCAGGTGCTGCAACAGCGGTGTGCCCTGATGCTTGATGGGCTGCCGAGTTATCTGGCTCTACATCAGAGCATCCAACTAAGCCAAAACCAGTTAACAACGACAATGATAGAGTAGCTGCTGTTAATCTGTTACGTCTCTTGCTGGCAGAACTTGAGGCAGTCCCAGCTCGACGAGACGGGTCGTCTGGGGGGGGGCTTGGAGTCGCGCGGTTAAAATACTTCACTATGCTTCTAAGTATATCATAAGCGTAATAAAAAGTCAAGCGACCGATATATCAATAAGTGGTGTTTTTGATAAAAATGTGCTAGAATAGTAAGGTAAATATTTAATCGTCGGTGGTGAAAATTTATGCAGGAGATGTTTTCCTGAATATATTTGCACGACCGACAAAAAGAAAGGTAGGTCAAAAAATGGCCAAAGTTATCCAAACCGGCAAGGAAATTATTGCCGTGTCAACAGAGTGGATGGGCAAAACCCTGACGCTCGAAATCAACCGCGTGGGATTTCGCACCACGGCGAGTGTGCTCGTGAAATATGGCGAAACGATCGTGCTCGGCGTGGCACAGACGGGGCCGATCAACCCGAATCTGGACTATTTTCCGCTCAGCATTGATTACGAAGAAAAGTTTTACGCCGCCGGCAAAATCAGCGGTAGTCGCTTCATCAAGCGCGAAGGTAGGCCGTCGGACGAAGCGGTTCTGATTGGGCGTCTGATCGATCGCCCCTTAAGACCGCTGTTTCCGAAAGGTTATCGTAACGAATGCCAGGTCGTCGCTAGTGTCCTTTCCATGGATCCCGAATTTCGTCCCGACGCCGTGGCGATGGTGGCGGCCAGCGCAGCGCTGATGATCACCGGAGCTCCGTTCGATGGGCCAGTGGCGGGCTTGCGGATTGGCCTCAACGCGAACGGTGAATTTTCGGCTTTCCTGAGCCGCGAAGAAATGGACAACAATCAACTCGACCTCTTTGTGGCCGGTTCTGAGTCGGGCATTATGATGGTCGAAGCCGGCGCTAGCGAAGTCAGCGAGGAAGTGATTTCTGATGCGCTGGACTTTGCTCTAAAAAACATCCAGCCGGCGATTGAGCTGCAAAAGAAACTGCGCGAGGCGGTTCAACCGGAGGCGCAAGAATACGAATTAGTCGAGCCGAATGCCGAGGTCGCCGAGCAGGTTGAAGCCTGGTTGAGCGAAAAATTGACCGAAGATTTCCACCGACCTTATCCGGAGCGCAGCCAAATGATTCATGAATTGCGCCTCGAATTGTACGAAAAGTTCAGCGCCGGCCTCGACGAAGACGAGTGGAAAGAAATCAAGGGCGACTACGGCGAAGCCTTTGCCAAAGCCCTACATAAAGACGTCCGAAAAGGCATCGTCGAAAAAGGCATCCGCCCCGACGGTCGTGAATTTAGAGAAGTCCGCCCGCTCAGCTCGGAGGTCAGTCTATTGCCGCGAGCGCACGGCTCGAGCATTTTCACGCGCGGTCTGACCCAGGCCATGAACATCGTGACCCTGGCGCCGCTATCCTTCGCTCAGTTGGTCGACACCATGGAAGTCACCGACGGCGAGCGACGCTACATGCATCACTACAACGCGCCGGGCTATACTGTCGGCGAAGTCAAACGGCTCGGCTCGGCCGGGCGGCGCGAGATTGGCCATGGCTACTTGGCGGAGAGAGCTCTCACGGCCGTCTTACCGAGCGAAGAAGAATTTCCTTATGCTATTCGATCTGTTACGGAAATCATGAGCCAAAACGGCTCGACCTCGATGGCGGCAACTTGCTCGTCTAGTTTGGCGCTGATGGACGCCGGTGTGCCCATCAAAGCACCGGTCAGCGGCGTGGCGATGGGGTTGATGGTCGATGGCGACAACTACTATATTTTGACCGATTTGGCCGACCAAGAGGATTTTGCCGGCGATATGGATTTCAAAGTTACCGGGACAGTTAAAGGCATCACGGCGCTCCAAATGGACATGAAAGTCCACGGTTTGCCGACGGCAGTTCTGAAAAAGACACTCCTGCAAGCCAAAGACGGCCGCGCCGAAATCCTAAAAAGCATGCTGGCGACTCTGGACACGCCGCGCGCCGACATTTCGCCTCACGCCCCGCGCATCGAAAAACTGATGATTAACCCCGAGAAAATCGGCGCTGTTATCGGCAAGGGCGGCGAAGTCATCAACAAAATTACTTCTGAGACCGGCGTGATGATTGATATCAAGGAAGACGGTCTGATTACTTTCGCCTCCAACGATCCGGAGAAAATGAAACAGGCTATCACTTGGGTCCAAGGTTTAACTGAAGAACCAGAAGTCGGCAAAATCTACGCCGGCACGGTCGTGGCCATCAAAGATTTCGGCGCCTTTGTGAACATTCTGCCCGGCATTGACGGTATGTTGCACATCAGCCAAATCGCCGAGCGACGTCTCGAAAAAGTCACCGACGTGCTGCACGAAGGCGACAAAGTTCGCGTCAAACTCCAAGCCATCGACGATCGCGGCAAGCTCAGCCTGACCATGCGCGGTGTTGAGCAGTAACAAGTTTGCGTTACCACTAATGCTTATGATATACTTCTAATGATAACGTTTAAGGAGGAACAATGGATCCGAACCAACAAGATAATCCTTCTGGTGAGCCAACAGACGCGCCAACACCAGAGGTCACACCAACGCCAGAAGAGCCAACTACCCCGGTAGAGCCCGCTCCAGAGCCGACGCTGCCGGAGCAACCAGAAGCGCCAGCCGAAGCGCCGCTCCAGCCGACCCCGACGGAAACGACACCGGACTTTTCGGCACAACCAATCGCTGGCCAACCGACTACTACGGCGAGCCCGCCAGTTAGCGGTAAACCAAAATCCAAAAAAGGCCTGATCATCGGTTTGGTCGCTGGTATCGGCGGTCTGCTGATCATTGGCGTGGTGCTATTTCTTATCCTGGTTGTCTTTAACAGCGGCAAGATCAATAGCATGGCGGAACTGAGGGACGCAATTAGGGATCGCAAGGCCGTGAACTGCATCGTATCTATGACGCAGGACGGTGCGACTCACCACGATATGACTATACAGGCCAACGATGGTTGGAGCAAAATTCACATGTCTTTTTCGACCCCGATGGATATAGAAGCCTGGACTATAAAGGAAGGCGATAATTATATCACCTATGCAACTACGTCCGGATATAACATAAAGATCACCCAGGATTCGTCCACTTTTTCGCCCGATAACATGACGAGCAACGATTCCATTCCTGATGACGCGGAGTTGAAATGCGAGCCCAACAACAAGGCCGACTTCACCGTGCCGGACAGAGATTGGCAGGAAGCGCCCATCACCAATCCATTTGAATGAAAATGAGCCAGAAACAATCTGACCTCGACATAGTCCGCGCTGACATTTTGGCGGAGAAGGTTTGTTCGGAGTTGGCCGCCCAAGCCACGCATCTAGTTATGGGTGACGGCAATATTAACGCCGATATCGTTTTTATCGGTGAAGCGCCCGGCAAAAACGAAGACGAACAAGGTTTACCGTTCGTCGGCGCGGCCGGCAAATTCCTAAATGAAATGCTCGAATCAGCCGGTATGAAACGAAAAGACGTCTACATCACCAATATCGTCAAATATCGTCCGCCCAACAATCGTGATCCAATTCCGGAGGAAAAGGAAGCCTTCTGGCCGTTTCTGCTGCGTCAATTGGAGATTATTCGACCCGGGGTCATCGCCACGCTGGGTCGTCACTCGATGGAATATTTCCTGCCCGGCGCGCGGATTAGCCAAGTCCATGGCCAGCCAAAACGGATTAGTTTGAACGATCAAACGGTGGTTCTGGTACCGCTGTTTCATCCAGCGTCGGCCTTGTATAATGGCGCCATGCGTGAGACCCTGATGGAGGATTTCGCTAAATTACCGGGTATTATCGACCAAGCCAAGACCCGCGAAAATGTCCTGAAAATTATGACTGGATAAAGTACAAAAACGCTGTTTTCATAAGGAGAGCATAAAACACTTGACTTTTTGACAAAAATTTGCTACAATGGTGGTACCAATAGAGGTAATACCTCGAATCTCATAACAATATTAATAGAGAGGATTTAAAACATGGGCCAGAGAAGAGTGGCCGAAGCCAAAAGTGATGACTTAAGCAAACGTCCCAATATGCGGCGGAGAACCGGCAATAGTGTGCTGGATGCGACGACCACTAGGAAAGGCGAAGTTTTGCGAGCGGCCAGGCGAACGAGCGAAAATGTTAATTTGCAAGCCGGTTTGTATAATAACAGCGACACGCCGGTCAACAAATCAATCTATAATGGTTTCGACGGCGAGCAATATTCTTCGACGTTGGCCAAAAAGAAAACCGACGGCGCCAGCCTAAAAGTCATCCCGGTCGGCGGCACCCAGATTGGTCGCAATACCACGGCGCTCTGTTACGGCGATGAGATTGTCGTAGTCGACATGGGCTTTGAGTTTCCGGGCGACGACTATCCGGGCATCAACTATATCGTGCCCGATATCACGTGGCTAGAGGAGCGCAAAGATCAAATCAAAGCCGTTATTTTCACGCACGGCCACCTTGATCATATCGGTGCGTTTCATCACATGATTCCGAAAATTCCGTCGCCGGTTTATGCCACGAAATTCACGGTTGAGATGCTCAAGAAAAACATGGAGGAAGAAGACACCGATTACGAGCCCAACTATCACGTGCTCAACCCCGAAAACCACGACCGAACCCAGGTCAGTAAACATTTTAGCATCGAGCTAGTGCGGGTTAATCACTCGATTCCGGATAGCGCGGCAGTGGTCATTCGCACACCGGTCGGCGTGGTGGTCTTTAGTGGTGACTGGCGCTTTGACGACAAACCGATCGACGGTCGGCAATTTGACCTTAATCGCATGAGCGAGATTGCGGCCAAAGAGGGCGTTCTCTTGTTCGTTAACGAGAGTACTAACTGTGAAATCGAAGGCGTCAATGAAATATCCGAGGATGATGTCAAAATGAGCTTTGGCCAAATTATGACCAAGTTTATAAACTCGCGAGTTATTATTTCGACGTTTAGTTCGCAAATTCACCGCCTGCAAATTGCAATAGAAGAAGCCGCTAGGCATGGTCGCAAAGTCGCGGTGGCCGGCTACTCCATGGTCAACAATGTGGAGATTGCATTGCGCACGGGCGATTTAAAAGTTCCGCCCGGCACAGTGGTGAAATTAGAAGACATCATAAAATTGCCGGATGGCAAAGTCACGATTCTTTGCACCGGAAATCAAGGCGAAATCAACGCTGTTCTAAATCGCATGGCGAGTGGCTCTCATCGTCATATCAAGATCAAAAATAGCGATATCATCGTGCTAAGTAGCTCGCGCATTCCGGGCAACGAAGCTCACATCGCCATGATGGAGGACAATCTAGTTCGCGAGGGATCGGATGTTATCGATAGAAACAATTCTAGTTTTTACGGAGCTGGCGCACTACACACCGGCGGGCATGCTCATCGCGACGACCACATCAAATTGATCACCGCGCTCAACCCGAAATTTTATTTGCCGAACCATGGTGACTTTTCTTTTCTAGTCAATAACGCCGAAATTGCGGAAATGGATTGCGGCATCCCGCGCAAAAATATTTTCGTTTGTGATGCCGGCGATGTGGTGGAATTTTACCACGACGGCACGGCCAAGCGTGGCGCGCGCGTGCATTCTGGCAGCGTCATGTACGACGACGCCGGCGCTATCGTGTCGGAGGTCGTTTTAAAGGATCGCATTCACATGTCGACCGAGGGTATTTTTGTGGTGGTGCTGACCATGCAGCGCGGCACCGGGCGTTTGCTGAGTTCGCCGGATATCATTAGTCGCGGGTTTATCTACTTGCGTGATAGCGAGGAATTAATTGCCTCGATCCGGGCTTATACCAAGCAAAAGGCGGCGAGAGCTTACACGGGTCGTCGGCTTGACGTCGAAAGTTTCAAACGCGATCTGCGCGACGAAATCACTCAGATTCTGTACGATCGAACGCAACGCACGCCGATTGTTATCCCGGTGGTTAACGAAATAGGCTCGGTTAACTCGCCGGCAGCCAAGAAAGCCCAGGCCGACATCGATAGGCGCGAACGCGACTTTGAGCAGCAAGAAATGGAACGGATTCGTAGTCAAAAATCAGTGCAATTCACGCCGCGTCGAAACGCTCAGCCACCTCGCCGAGCCAGCAATATCGACACCACGAGCCGGCCAGTCAAACAACCCAAAAAGTCCGAAGAAATTTCTTTCAAGAAAACCCCCGAGGGCCCGGCTCCCATGCGCATGTGGCGCGAGTATTAGCCGCGATGAGCGCGCAGAGCGTTAAAAATCACCACCACATCGACCAATTCTTGTAATCCGGCACCAACCAGAGCCGGAATAAAACCAAACGCCGCGATGGCCATTAGCACCAAACAGAGCCCGATGCCCGTCCAAACCGATTGTAGTGCCACGCGAATTGTCCGTTTGGAAATTTTTCGAAGGAGAGTGACTCGCCCCAAATCATCGAGCATAATCACGGCGTCGGCCGATTCACTAGCGGCCGTGCTGCCGCGGGCGCCCATAGCGATGCCGACATCGGCCGCGGCCAGTACCGGCGCATCATTGACGCCGTCGCCCACCATGACCACGCTGTCTTTTCGGCCACAGAGATTACGCATTATCTCGACTTTGTCTTTTGGTAAAAGCTCAGCAAAAACCTTATCGACGCCGGCCGCTGCACCAATTTTTTCGGCCACGGCGCGACGATCACCGGTCAGCATAACGGTCTCTCGGATGCCGGTTTGTTTTAGCTCGCTCAGGGTTTTCTTGGACTCAGCCCGCACCTGATCGGCAAAATACACGGCGCCGGCGAATTGACCGTTAACGGCCACGAACATAGCGGTGGAACTTTTGTCGGACGCCGGCACTGCGATTTTGTTCTTTTTTAGAAACTCGGCGCGACCGACGATGACTTTCTTGGTTTTGACGGTCGCAAAGACACCATCACCGGTCATTTCACGAACGTTTTTGGCCGAGACGAATTTGACGTGGTGTTTCTTGGCGTAGTTCACTAGCGACATGGCCAAGATGTGAGAACTGTCCGCCTCGGCGCTAGCTGCCAGCTCTATAACTTCCTTGGTAGTAAAACCGTCCGCGGCTGTGATTTCGCTGACCACTACGTCGCCGTGAGTCAGGGTGCCGGTCTTGTCGAAAGCGAACACGGTCGCCGAATTCAATTTCTCTAGCACAGCGCCATTTTTGACGATGATACCGTGCTTAGAGGCGCGACTCATGCCGGAAATTAGAGCGATCGGCGCCGCCAAAATCAGCGGGCAGGGACTAGCCACCAC
>WQXA01000010.1 GCA_009785095.1 Candidatus Saccharimonadota bacterium
AATCGTGATGTTGAACTCGTCGATGGTGTAGTGCGCGTGGCCGATTGGGATGGGGTAGCGGATTACTTTGGAGTGGAATATGAACGATCCGAAATTTCGTGAACGAGTTTATGCGGTGGTGGCGCAAATTCCCCCTGGTCGCATCATGACCTACGGCGACATTGCGGCAATGGCGGGGCAGGCGCATGCGGCGCGAATTGTCGGTGGAATTGCGCACTTTGGCTCGATTGAGCTGCCGTGGCATCGCGTAGTCAATCGGTTT
The DNA here is from genome assembly GCA_009785095.1 of Candidatus Saccharimonadota bacterium. Taxonomy (GTDB): domain Bacteria; phylum Patescibacteriota; class Saccharimonadia; order Saccharimonadales; family Saccharimonadaceae; genus WQXA01. The sequence goes on from WQXA01000010.1 coordinate 263, forward strand.
GGCGGCCTAGCTAGCGGCTATCCTGGCGGCAAACGTGGTCATCAAAAAGATCTAGAGACCGAAGGTGTGCCGATCAAGGATTTCATCATTACGGACTTTGAGGAGCGACGATGGACGCCAGGCCTTTAGTTGTCATTGTCGGCTCAACCGCTAGCGGCAAAACTAGCCTAGCGATTCGCCTAGCCAAAAAATTCGATGGCGAAATCATCTCGGCTGATAGCCGTGCGATTTACAGAGGTATGGATATCGGTACCGCCAAACCGACTGTAGATGAGCAAGAACAAATCAAACATTGGGGCATCGACCTAGTTGAACCAGACGAACGTTTCACGGTAGCGGATTTCCAGAAATATGCTAACGCCAAAATTGACGAAATCCGAACACGTGGCAAGATTTCATTTTTGGTTGGTGGCAGTGGCCTATACATTGACAGCGTGATTTTTAATTATGAGTTTGGCGATGAAGCGAACGAAAAATTGCGTAAAAAGTTGAATCAGATGACAGCAGAGCAACTACAAAATCATTGTAAAAAACACAACATACCACTACCAGAAAATTACAAAAACAAGCGCTACTTAGTGAGAACAATTGAACGTAAAAATGTTGTAAAAAATACACATCAGAAAATACGTGACAACACGATAATTATCGGCATCCAGATAGATAAACATGAGCTGCGCCGTCGCATCAAGGCTCGCGCTGAGCGCATGTTTAGCGATGAGTTGTACCGGGAAGCAGGGGAGTTGTTAGACAAATATGATCACGAATTGGAATCAATGAAATCAAATGTTTATCCTATCGTTCGCCGTCTTCTAGGCGGCGAGATATCGCGCGATGAAGCAATTCATCTTTCTGAAACCGATGATTGGCATCTGGCCAGGAAGCAGATGACCTGGTTTCGACGCAATCCTAACATTAAATGGCTGCTGCCGGACGAGGTGGAAGATTATCTGAGTAAAAAATTTGCTCGTTATTAGTAAAGTATGATAAAATAGTTTACAGAGGTAAATCATATGATCGACGCATTATTTGGTTCAAAAACGAGGGTGAAATTACTCAACCTGTTCCTGAATAACCCGGGACGGGCTTTTTATGTGCGCGAAATTACGCGCGGTATTGGCGAACAAATTAACAGCGTGCGTCGCGAGCTAGCTAATCTGGTCAGCGTTGGCATAATTCGTGCGGATTCATCCGATAACAAACTCTACTACGAGGTCGACCCGACGCAGGGATTCTACGAACCATTGCGCGCTATTTTCGCCAATGAGACAGCGGTGGCTAGTGATACCAAGGTCTCAACTAGCGCCTGGGCGAAAAAATTTGCTGCGGTTGGCGACGTGCGAGCGGTGATTTTTGCCGGTAAATTGGTACACGGTTCTGATAGCGAGGTAGATATTCTGCTGGCAGGTGATAACCTGAGTCAAGTCAAATTAAAAAATGTAGTCAAAGCCCTGGAGCGCGATAGTAATAGCAGCCTAGTCTACACGACAATGGAGTTGAGCGATTTCTTTTATCGTCTAACGGTGCGCGACCAATTTATCAGCAGCATTTTGGACGCCAAACATGCCGTAGTTTTGGACGCAGACGGAGTTCTACCGAAGGAAAATGATGTAAATAATACAACAAAGGAGTAACAAGTGGAAATCGAATATCGTGGCGCCAATTGCGTGGTTATAAAGGACAAGAAAATCTTGTTGGTGATTGACCCGACCAATAATGTTTCCGTCAAGGAAGTCAAAAATCCCGAGGCTGTCATTTTGGTGACCGGGAGAAATTTTGCACCCAAGGCGGACGATTTGCAGGGTTTCATCATCGACATGCCGGGCGAGTATGAGCGTAACGACGTCTCGGTACACGGTATTCCGGTGCGATCTCACATCGGTGCCGACGAGCAAGCCAAAAGTTCAACGATGTATGCGATTGAAATTGGCAACATACGTATCGCAGTAATTGGCCACACGGTAGCACCGCTGTCCGACGACGATTTGGAGAGTCTAGGCATAGTGGACATCGTGATTATACCGGTCGGCGGTGGCGGTTATACACTCGATGCGAGCGATGCCGCAACGATCGTGCGCCAGCTCTCGCCGAAAGTGGTCATTCCGACTCACTATGCCGATAGCCACATCAAATATGAGGTGCCACAGGAGTCAGTAGACACATTCGTCAAAGAACTGGCCGGCGCACACGAAAAAATGCCCGCATTCAAGGTGAAAAACTTGCCTGAGACACCGACTATTTACGAGTTGACTCGGACAACGTAAGCCCCTTCTTTTTCAGGGTACGAATCGTTGAGGAGGCGACGGTTAGGCGAACCTTTTTGCCGTTGACGATCAGGGTCTTCTTCTGCAGGTTCGGCTTGAATGTGCGCTTGGTGCGCCGCATTGAGAAACTAACGTTGTTGCCGCTAATAGCACGTTTTCCGGTAATATCATCCTTTGCCATAACTAAAACTCCTTTATTAATCCTTGAGACACATTATAGCAAAGATTCCTCCGACGCGCAAGAGGTAGCGCGGTGCGAGCAAAAATGATAAAATATTCCCTATGGATATCGACGTTGTTTATGTGGTTATTGTTTTAGTCATAGTGCTCGTTAGCATAGTGTTGCACGAGCTGATGCATGGGTTGACAGCGTACTGGCTCGGTGATACAACAGCCAAAGAAAGTGGGCGGTTGACGTTGAATCCGATCAAGCACATCGATCCGTTTTTGACGATTGCGCTGCCAGTGATGCTAGCGATTTTTCAGATGCCGATTTTCGGCGGCGCCAAACCAGTGCCATTTCGGCCGGATAGAGTGAAAGGTGGTGAGTGGGGCGCGGCTTTGGTGGGCATCGTCGGGCCGTTGACTAATTTGGTGCTGGCGTTTGTCTGTTTCTCGGTCGCTTGGTTTAGCGGTATTTTAGTAGTACAAGACGGCGTGCTCTATTACGCCGGCGGTATCATGGCGCAGATTCTGACCGCGGGTATTATGGTCAATCTAGGCTTTTTCGCGTTCAACATTTTACCGATTCCACCGCTGGATGGTTCGCGATTGCTGTACGCCGTAGCACCGGATAGCGTTCGGCGTGCTATGGCGGTGATTGAAAATGCTGGATTGATAATCGTTTTTGCTGTGGTGCTAATCTTGAGCCAACCGCTCGGCATTCTTCTGGGCACAATTATCAATGCCATTTTGAAATTCTTCGTAGTGATTTTCGGGGCATAATCTGCTAAGATAGTAGTGTCCCACGGACGCATATGATTTCCAACGAATTATAGAATGGGAGTTCAATATGGCGTGCAGCCGTGGTTGTGCGTTGCGAGCACCCCCTTGTATATACAAGGAAATTCTATCTGCCGAAGTGGGACACTTGATCTGATAGAAGGGCGGGCAAATTGAAGCAAAAAGTAGTAATTCGAGCGGTCGTCGAGCGGCACGGGCGTGTTCTTCTGCTGCGTCGACACGGTGGTCGATCATCAATTGCTGGTTTGTATGAGCTGCCCGGCGGGTCACTGCACCGAGGTGAACAACCGACCGACGCCCTCAAGCGTTCGCTCCAGATTCATGCCGGACTTTTTCCTGAGTCGATTCAATTGCGCGACGTGGTTAGTTTTATTGACCCGGATAATCGTGAGATGCAATACGTTTTTATCACCTACGAAGTCAGCCTACCGGAAGGTTCCCCGCGGATAAGTTTGGATGATGAATACGATCATTACACATGGAAATCGTTGTCAGATATACAACAAGAAAAGATTACTAACTCAACTGCTATCCTGTTAAATATTGGTACGGGCAAAAGAGCCGACTCGGATTTGATATTAGACGGTTTGAAAAATGCTGTAAAAGATACAACACTTTTAATATATTCGGACGGCGGGTCGCGGGGCAATCCCGGGCCGAGTGCCGCAGCCTATATCATCATGGACAGAGACCAAAATATCGTGGCGCAAGACGGAAAATTTCTTGGTCATGGCAATAGTGGCATGGCGGAATATGTTGGTGTCGAGCTGGCGCTACAGAAGGCCATCGAACTGGGTGCGAAAAACATTGAATTCAGGAGTGACAGTCTCATGGTGGTGAATCAATTGAACGGGTTGTTTTCGGTGAAAAACCAAGAGTTCCGTGCTATCCACGACCGGATCATTCATCTGATGCTGCAATTCCAGCGCGTTAATTTCCGACACGTTCACCGTGAATACAATCGAATTGCGGATGGGCTAGTGAATAAAATTCTCGATGAAAATGAATAAATATGGTATAATCGAAGAGCCAGACCACTAAACGACCGCTGGCTGGGGCTACGGCTCCAGCGAGAGGAAAGTCCGGGCAGCATAGGGCAACGACAGTCGCTAACGGCGACCGCGCGCGAGCGTAGGGAAAGTGCCACAGAAACGAAACTACCACCATCGCGGCAACGCGATCCATAAATGGTGGCAAAGGTGAAACGAGCGGGGTAAGAACCCGCAGTCTGTCGCGGTGACGCGATAGGGAGGTAAACCCTGTCGGCTGCAAGGAGGTTGGATCACCGGCGACCCGTCGGCTAACCGATTTAACCCGCTAGATGTGTCCAGCAATGGGCGTAGTAGATAGATGGTCGTTCATGTGTCGCACCTCGGTGTGGCGCGGACAGAACCCGGCTTATCGGTGGTCTGGTGCCTGGAATTATTCTTGCTTATAGATAAACAGTTGCACTTTTTGTCATGAAGTGCTAGTATTTTAGTGTTCATGTCTGCGTCAGAAACTGATGTCATATGTTCCGTAAAGTTGCGGGCATTATAACATCAGCGGAACGTATGTTTTTCTGGTGCGGGCATGAACACCTAATAGTGCCCGCTTTTTGATTGGGGAAAATTAATGTCCGAAGACAGCGAAATCACAACTCCAAAATCGTTTGAAGAGCTACGCAGAGCCTCTGATAAAGGCTTTATAAAAAGGGCGATTGGAGCATATCTTTTTCCAAGGAATATTGAGTCGTCAATAAGGAGATACAGACTCATGGGTATTCCACTTGTGCGCAAAGTTGTAATGGCGACAGCAGGGCAAGCTCCGTGGAATAAAAAGGGAGCACAGAACAATACGAGAGGGAATTATAGACTAAATAAGTCACTAGGTGAGCTGAGTTCTGCTATGGATTTTGCTTTATATGGTAGCGTTATCAACGAAGCGATACACACTGGTCTCGGAATTATGCCAATGGGATCGATAATGGCAGATATCATAAATAATGGAAATGTTGATTGCCCCAGTAATTTTGGCTGGCTTGCTGCTAATGCCGCACTTGTTGGACTACAAAGATACAATCGTGCTCGCATGGCACAACGTATAGACCAGGGGTTACGAGACGGAAAAAATTTGACTCGGGTTACAGAAACTGGCTGGGGCTAGATGCTTCTGTAAGGGTCAGTAAGCCAAACTAAGTTTATTTCACTGACGTTTTCACAACCGCCGCAAATGCTTCCGGTTCGCGAACGGCCAGATCGGCCAAAATCTTGCGGTCGAGCGCAATGTTTTTGGCTTTCAAGCCAGCCATCAGTCTCGAGTAGGTCGTGTCATTCTCGCGAGCGGCGGCATTGATGCGCGTCACCCATAGCGAACGCAGGTCGCGCTTCTTGTTGCGGCGATCGCGATAGGAATATTGCAGCGCGCGAGTGACGGCCTGTCTCGCCAACCGAAACGAACGCGTTCGGTTGTGTTGCATGCCTTTGGCCTGTTTCAAGACCTTTTTGTGGCGACGGCTAGTAGTGACTCCTCGTTTGATTCTCATAAATTATCTCCTTAGAATGTTGTTAAATTTACAATGATATTAAATTCCCAGTGCCTGCCGGACGCTCTTAGCGTTTTTGCCTTTGACGTTGCTGTCGGCGACCTTGGCGCGCTTGCCACGCCGGGTTTGCTTCATTTTGAAATGATTCATCGCGGCGTTCCCGCGCAAAATTTTGCCAGCCGGCGTGCGTTTGATGCGCTTGGCGGTGCCTTTATGGGTTTTCAACTTTGGCATTAGGGTTACTCCTTATCATTACGCTCAGGTTACGGCCGGCCATGATGGGCTTCTGATCCGTGGTTGCTACATCGGTCAAACTTTCTAGGACGCGGCTGAGCAATTCATGGCCAATCTCCGGATGAGCCATCTCGCGTCCGCGAAAGATCACCTGGATTTTAACCTTGTCGCCATCAGCCAGAAATTTGCGAATTTTCCGCAATTTGATATCGAGATCGCCCGATCCGATCTTGAGGCCGATACGCATTTGCTTGATCTCGCTATGGCTCGCGCTTTTCTTGTTACGCTGTTGCTCCTTCATCTTTTGATACTGGTATTTACCCCAGTCGACAATTTTTGCAACAGGTGGCTCGCTAACAGCCGAAATCTCAACGAGGTCGAGTCCTGCGTCGCGGGCTGTCTCGAGGGCGTCAAACTTCGACATAATGCCGAGTTGCTCGCCGCTTTCACCGATGACTCGCAGTTCGCGCGCACGGATTTCGCCGTTGATTCGCACCGAATTGTTGGCTATCGTAACTCCTTTTAACCTGATAATTAGTTAATATTACCGAGACATTGTAGCAGATTTTTTAGAGGGGTGCAAGAGGTTGGTAAAGGAATTTGACTTTTTATATTGTTTGTGATAGAATGGACGGTGTAAGAAAGGGAAAAATAAAATGGTTACTAAACAAACGACTGGAAATGCAAAAGGAACTAAAGGTTTGGACGCACGGGGGGGGGTGCGGATTCAGAAAGGTCTGTTGGACTAAAGGAGCGTCTTTTACAACCGTGTTACCTTAAACCTGGAGCGATAGAGGACTTTCAACCAGGGATGTTGCTAAATGACATGACAGAGGATAGACCCTTCTCAAGTCTTGATGAGGGAGTGCAAGTTCTTGTAATCGAACTGACTAATTCTGGTTTAGTTAGGCTACTTGTTACACCTTCGGCAGGCTTACTGCCAAAGACCTCGAAACCAATGCCATTATCCTCTAAAATGCTAGGCTCTATTATCAGTGGCGAAGTGCCTGGAGCGGATAGTCCAGAGGAGTTGCCAGACAGATCAGAAGAATTTGCAATTGGCGGAGTCAATGACACAGAAATAATTCGAGGTCTTCGTACAATAAATGGCGTTCCCGTATGGAAGTTAGAAAAACTTATGCGGCCAGCGATAACAATAGTTCACGGAGATTTGAGGGCGAGTGGGGGTATATCCAACGCAGGCTTTCTCGGTAAGGACGAGAGTTTGTTAGATGTGCTGGCGCGCGATAACGATACTGTTCGAGAGCTTGGGTTGACGCACCGACAGCTTGCAGAGGTGTTAAATCAGATAGTTAGTAATAGCAGTGGTTATGATAATAAACAAATTATTATTGAGGGCCGCTCATATACTGTCTCGTCTGTATCCTGGAGGGGTCTTCAAAATTCGCCATTTCAAGATAACACTCAAACCAACAGAGATTATACCGTGACTAACTCTAATACTGGAGAATCGATAAAGTTTTCGGGATTACTGCCCGAAATGATTGGCCGCTATGGCTTCTATGAGGGTGAGGGTACCTCGTATCGCCTTTCTCCAGAGAGCATAATTAGTTTTTTCTCTCTTACGACTGAATCTTCCTGAGTTTTAACTGTAATTCGGTTTGGATAACTTAGCTTTGCCCGCGATATTGCAATGCCTCAGCGATGTCGGCCACCCCGACATCGGTGTGGTTGTTTAGATCAGCGATCGTGCGGGCGACGCGCAGAGTTTTGAAATAGGAACGAGCCGAGAGGTTGAGGCGCTCGGCCGCCGAGGATAATAGATCCTTCGCCTCTGAGCCCAGCGCGGCGAACTTTTCTAATTGTTTGTTGGTTAGCACGGAGTTTGGCTTTTTCTGGCGCTCGATCTGCGTCTGTCGGGCGGTGGCGATCTGTTCCTGCCACTTGGCGGCGCGCGGCGGCGCGGTAGTTTTTTCTAGCAATTGATCGCGTGGCACACGAGTGACGGGGATAACCATGTCAATACGGTCGATCAGAGGGCCGGACAGCTTTCGCTGGTAATTGATAATGTGTTGCTGGGTACAGGTGCACTCGCGCTTTTCGTCACCGTAGTAACCACAGGGACAGGGGTTCATGGTGGCCACTAGCATAAAATGTGCCGGGTAGGTGGCCTTCCCGGCGGCGCGCGAGATTGACACGACACGGTCTTCTAGAGGTTGACGCAGAGCCTCGAGACTAGAGCGCGGAAACTCGGGAATTTCGTCGAGAAATAATACGCCGTGATTAGCCAAGGAAATTTCACCGGGTTTAGATTTCGCACCGCCACCAATTAGCGCCACAAACGAGGCGGTATGATGCGGTGAACGAAACGGTCGCGCGGCAACAATGTCGTCAGTCTCGCTGGCGAGGGAGTAAATTTTGGTGGTTTCAAAAATCTCGTCGGCAGTCAATGGCGGCAGCAGGCCGGGCAACGTCCGCGCTAACATGGTTTTGCCGGCGCCGGGCGAGCCGGTGAATAGCAAATTATGATGACCAGCAGCCGCGATAACGAGCGCGCGTTTGGCGGACTCTTGGCCACGGATATCGTCGATCGAAGAAATATCCGAACAAGTATTTTTTACAACATCACGTATAGTTGCCTTAATGATTTTTTCACTCAATAGATGGAGAATAACATCGGTCAATGTTGTAGCACCTACAACATTTAGATTATCCAACAACGCGGCTTGGGCGGCGTTTTCGGCAGGCAAAATGATGGTCTCACAACCATTTTTGCGAGCGCATTCAGCCAAACTCAAGGCGCCGCGAATCGGCCGCAGCTCGCCATCCAATGACAACTCGCCGGCTAGTAGAACTTTCTTTAGGGCGTCGCGGCTCAACTGGCCGCTAGCCGTCAAAATGGCTACCGCGATAGGCAAATCGAGGTGCGAGCCTTCTTTATTCAAATTTGCTGGCGCTAGATTGATGGTGATGCGCTTGGCAGGGAAAGAAAAATCGGAGTTGGTTATAGCAGCGCGAACGCGCTCCTTGGCTTCGTTGACCGATTTATCCGCCAAACCGACGATGTTAAAGGCGGGCAAACCTTTGGTCATATCGCATTCAACGGTCACTAGCTGGCCATCAAAACCAATCGCTACCGCTGTTAGAGCTCTCGCAATCATGTTTTCAAGTATAGCATAACCGTATTATTGAAGCAAAGCGCTTGCGCAAATAGGTAGAATATGATACAATGGATGCGTTCATGGGGCTGAAATTAGCTTCGACGAGTGGACTTTAACAGATTGATTTGCGAGCAGGTGATTACTTTACAATCAAATAAGTGCAAAAGACACTTTTCTAGCGAAGGTCAAGGCGTTTTTCGCGCCTAAAATGGCCTTTGCGCAAGCTGTCGCTTAAACTTGACAGCCGCCCGACGTTTGACGCGACATAGAGCGCCCGGGCGTCATTTTTGTCGCTCGGTTTGTCTGCACATTTCGCGGGTGCGGATGAACTAGAACTCACGCGGATTTAGCAGGCTCGACTTTGTGACTTGCCATGGAGTTTGCTAAATATTTTGAAAGTTACTAGGCTTCGTAGACGATCAATAGGTTACCATTCGGACGCGGGGTCGATACCCGCCAGCTCCACCAAAATTATTTAGCAAAATTGCCCGGGATGCCGGGCAATTTTTATTAAAATAGAACGACCGGCTGCGAGAATTACCGGTCGTTCAGTTAGGTTTGGTTGATAATTTTTGTGTTTGTGTGCATGGCCTGCTGAACACATTTTTTATTCAGAAGCCACCTCTATAATAGCACACCAAAGTGTTTATGTAAATACCCTAGTACGGGTGATTTTTACAACAGTTTTTCCTGTGGAAAACTCCATACTAAGGACATTGAATATGTCATAAAAATTTTGTGCAAAAAATCAGACTAAAAAACGCAAATCAATGACAAAATTTGGTGCAAATGACGAGCTAGATCTTGTGCTATGGGTTGGGTGGGGAAATCCCATTTTCTTTTTTCAAACCGACGACGGATTAGCTTGAATCGAGAAACAATTTGATATAAAATAGCAAGTATGAAGCAAGCAATTTATCCAAAAGGATGGAAACCAAATCGTGGTTTCTATTCGCCAGCGTATAAAATTGACCTAGGCAATTCTTGGTTGATTTTCGTCAGCGGTCAACAAGTCGCCAAGAATGAAAAAAATGACGAAGCTTCGACTGATGATATCGCAGAACAAACCGAATATGTCTTTCGGGCACTACAAAAAACCCTGAACGATGCCGGCGCAAGTTTAGACGATGTCGTTAAAGTGCAGATTTTCTTGACTGACATGAACGACTTTGACGTTGTATCAAAAATCCGCGAGAGATACTTTGCCAAAAGTAAGCCGGTCAGCACGATGGTAGAAGTCAATGGTTTTACGGTAAAAGGTGCAAAAATCGAGATAGAACTGACGGCAGTTATCGAAAAATAACTCATAAATTTAAGGCGCAGCAAAGAAGCATTAGGAAACAAGGACTACATGGTAATCTAACCGGGCACTATGAAAAGAAAATTGTAAAAATCACAACAGTATTTTTGTCGCATTGAGTGACGATATAAAATAATCTAACCTGTAAAATTTTAAAATTGTAAAAATCACAACATAAAATTAGCAATAACTATTGACATAAACACATTAGCCTGCTACACTGGAAATGAGCTTTTTAAAATAAAAATCGCTTGAAAAATACCAAACGTAAATAAAAATAAAAAGCTCGCACCTTAGAAAAATGCTGATTAAAAGGAAGTGTTGAGATTTATCTCTGCGACCTTTTTGTAGCCAATTAAAGCGGGAACGCAGCCCAATAAGACGTTGACCCATAATTGGTTTCTGTGGCAGTGATGGTAGCGCTATTTGACGCCTTGGATCTTCTCGCGAGAGAACATTCATGTCTATTGTGCTACCACTCTGCTACAGACGCGTCGAGCGCAAGTTTTGTTACCAAAACCAGCTCCGCGATATGCTCCCGAGCCCTAGAGGTATAAGGAGCGGTCAGTGATTAGGCCTATCTGGTCTACTAATACGATCGTGACTCGCGCTAATATTCAACATACTTTTGGGCGCTGAGATATCGCAAGATTTCACAACTGCTTGACGTGGCCAGATGGCCTCTTTCCATGGTCTAATTGCTCGGTGTGTTTGTTCGGTGTGCCCACCCCAGGGCATTTTTGTTTGTGGTAAAATAGAGTGGTGAAACATCGAATCTCTCTAATCGTGATTTTCTCAGCGCTGCTATTGTCATCGGTGGGGTTGGTGTTGGTCACTAATCTGACCAATCCGTTGAATGCGGGCCCTTTGGGCATACTAACGGCGTTTACTCTGATCTATGTGCTCACCCTATCCATATTATTGCTATTGGTGCGGCTAGCAGAGGTGATTCATAGACTATTCCGTTCGTCCTCGGCCACAGTGGTCAAAGAAGACAAGATGCGTCGCCTGCGCCGGCGGCTAACGTTGATCATGGTGGCGCTCAGTTTCGTGCCTATTTTTCTCATATCTCTAAATTCAATTGGCCAGCTAGGGTTCAGAGATATCGCGCTCATCGCCGTTATCGAGGCATTGCTGATTTTCTACATCGCCAAGCGAACCTGAGTTTATTTTAAGTTTACACCACATAATTTGTGAGGTCGACTAGGGGGAATCCATAAATTACTTTTTCTCGCGTCTCGCTTGTGCTATAATTTTAGCATGGATCCGACTACCAACAGCCCCGAGAGGGTAGCTACACCTGGTGCATCTCAGTTTAACGCTACGCCGAATCTTGGTGGTATGGCGGCAAACATGGCACCGGGCTCTAGTCCCAACAAAGCGCCGACTATGCCTGAGATTGCGCCATCAATGCCCGAAGTTGCACCGCTTGGTTCGCCTGAGCAGTTGCCGAGTCCCGAAATACAGACCGGTCCGATGCAAGGCGGGCCTGCTGTGGCGGTGCCGACCGTGCCATTACCGCAACAGCCAATTGTTGTACAACCTACAACAATTACCTCTGACGATTCGAACGCAAGTGCCGCCGCGCCGGCTGCCGCGGCAGACGTTGATTTGATCGAAAAAGAGTGGGTCGATCACGCCAAGAAAGTCGTCCAAAGTACTAGAAATGACCCGCACGAACAGGCGAGATTAGTGGCGGAGCTGATGCGTGATTACGTTAAAAAGCGTTACGGTAAAGAGGTGGGGAAGGCGCCCGATGACGACTAGATAATCATGAACGGGGGGGATGCTATAACAGTTTTTGCTATCGTGATGGTTGTAATTGCAGTAGTGGCGGCTATAATCATAGTCGTCTATCTCCAGACGCGCAAGAATTTTCGCGAACAAAAAAGTTACGAACGCAGCCTGAAAATGGTGCCGCTAAAGATACACCTACCGCCCCCGAGCGACGACATTGATGTTGGTGCACGCGATCAGCGTGATGTCTTGGACGAGGTAATTTCCCAGGCTCAAACTATGTATAACGTTATTAGCTCGACGGCCACGACGGGCTTCAAGAGTAGTTTTTACGGTCAGCGACATATCTCCTTTGAGTTGGTGGCTCACGACGGCTTGATACACTATTACATCGTGGTGCCGATGGTGCTAATGGACACGATTCGACAATCAGTAATGGCAGCCTATCCGACGGCTCGGCTCGAGGAGGTCGAAGAAATCAATCTGTTCAGTAAGGTCGGCAAGATCAGCGGCACTATCGGTGGCGAGTTTAGCCTCAAAAAGGAATATTCCTTTCCGATAGCCACTTATCAGGAGAGCAAACGCGACGCGATGCGGGCGATTTTGTCGTCGCTATCGACGGCTACGCGCGAAGACGGCATCGGTATCCAGGTAATGCTGAGGCCTGCACCCGAGAACTGGACGAAAATAATTGAACGCCGTATCAAGAATATCCGTGAGGGTGGCAGAGGCGCGGCCAAGGGCAAATCGAGAGGGTTGTTCGGTGGCGGCAGTGGTTACTGGGCACGGGCGATCGAAGTCTTGTGGGAACCGCCCTATTCCAAAGAAAAACCAAAAGACACCAGCGGAGCGTCGACTGAGAAAACGTTATCTGGCGCAGACCAGGCTCAGATCGAGGCCATGGAAGACAAGATCAAATACGCTGGCTACGAGGTGTTGATCCGAGTGGTGGCGAGCTCCAATGTGGCAGCGCGCTCGCAGGCGCTGCTAGGCAACGTCGTCTCGGCTTTCTCGATGTTTGATAGCCCGGCCAAAAACGGTTTCACCTTCATGCCGACGCGCAATATCGAGTCATTCGTGACGTCGTACATCTTTCGATTTTTCCCAGCGGAGCTCAAAAGCACCGTCCTTAACACCGTAGAATTGGCGACGGTTTTTCACCTACCGGATCAGAGCAACATTCCATCCAGCATGGTTGAGCGGCAAAAGGCCAAGCAAGTCGATGGTCCAACAGAGGTCATGGAGCAAGGCTTCTTGCTCGGCTACAATGTCTTTCGGGGCGTTAAAAAACCAATCCGCCTGAGCGACAAAGATCGCCGCCGCCACGTTTATATCATCGGTCAGACTGGTGTCGGTAAATCATGGCTGCAAAATAACTTAGCGCTCCAGGACATGCTCGACGGCAAAGGTTTCGCATTGATTGATCCACACGGAGACTTGGCGGAGGAACTGCTCGGTATGGTGCCGAAAGAGCGCGTCGAGGACGTGATTTACTTTAACCCGAGTGACATGGATAATCCGATTGGTATGAACATCCTTGAGGCGGAAACGAGAGACGAACAAGATTTCATGATTGGCGAGATGATTAGCATGCTGTATAGCCTATATGATCCGGGACACACGGGCATCGTCGGGCCGCGCATGGAAAATATCGTGCGATATGCGGCGCTGCTTCTGATGTCTGAGCCAAACGGCGGGGCGACGTTTATGGATATCCCGAAGTGCTTAGTTGATCCAGAATTCGCTAAAAGTAAATTACCATATGTGACCGATCCTCAGACGCTAGATTTCTGGACAAAGGAGTGGCCAAATGCCCAGCGCTCCAATGATGCCGGCGAGGTAACATCGTGGGTGGTCTCGAAGTGGGCGCCGTTCCAGACCGGTGCCATCCGTAACGTCATCGGCCAGAGTAAGAGCGGTCTAAATCTTCGCGACATCATGGACACCAAGAAAATTTTGCTAGTTAATTTATCGAAAGGTAAATTAGGCGAAAAGAACGCTCAACTACTCGGTATGATGTTCGTCATGAAATTCCAACAAGCCGCTATGGGTCGCGCCAACATTCCCGAGGAGGAGCGAGTTGACTTTACGTTGTATGTGGACGAGTTCCAGAACTTCGCTACCGAATCGTTTGAGTCGATTCTGTCGGAGGCTCGAAAATACCGCCTGTCGCTCATTGTGGCCAACCAATTCATGACCCAGCTGACGGAAAAGATTCGCGAAGCCATCATCGGTAACGTTGGTACGGCGATCTGTGGTCGCATTGGTGTAACCGATGCCGAACTGATGGTCAAGCGGTTCCAGCCGACCTTTGACCTCGAGGATTTGATTAAAATGCCGAACTATACGTCGGTGGCGCAAGTTCTCATCAACAGCGTGCCATCAGCGCCGTTCTCGATGGATTGGATCCCGCTCATGGGGCATCCTAATCAACAGCTAGCGGATGCCCTAAAACGTCTCTCGGCCGCCAAATATGGCCGTCCGCGATCTGTGGTCGAAGCCGAAATCATGCAGCGCCTCCAGGCGGCCGATATAGCGCGCGAAGAAGACAAAAAGCGGCGATTAGAGGCCATGCGTAATTCGTCCGTGCCTGTTCCCGGCAAAGCTAAACCGACTGCGCCGATTGCCAACCCGGGTGCGGCCAGAGCTCCAGCACCTGCAGCGCCACCGCCACCACCACCTCCGCCGCCAGCTGCCGGCGGGGCGTCATTTTTGGATGAGTGGTTATCTAAACGACAGCAAGTCAAACCGCAAGCAGCCCCACCGACGGCGAAGCCACCTTTGTCACAACCGCCTCTGTCGCAGCCATCCCCAGCGCCACCACCGCCGGCGACGACACCGCAGCCGCCAACGCCTGAACCTCAACCTGAGTCACAACCAGAACCCGAACCACCAAAGGTCAAAACCGAGGCAGAACTCGAAGCCGAAATATCTGAGGAACTGCGCATTGCCCGCAGCCAATCTATTAGCGAAATGAACGAGAAGAAAATCATCCAAGACGATATGGACGCTGCCAACGCAGGCACCGACCTGAAACTATCCGAAGACGGGGCGAGCGAGATATTTATTGACGTGCGTGGTAATATTCATCAGGGCGACGACTAGACCGAACCGGCTTTTCTGCCCAGGATCTCGACACGAATCCAATCTATAATCAGACCAATAGCCCAACCGACAACAAAGGTTCCGATCCACTCAAAACCGGACATAACATAGCCGTAATATTTGGCGATGATGTAGACGAGAGTCGTTAGTATCAGAGCCGCCAAACTGCCAGCCAAAAGAGCCGCCGGGCGGGCTACGGTCTTGCCGGCAACTTCGCTAGTGGCCTCGACGACCGGGTTATGAATAATTTTACTAAAGGCGCGCTCGGCCGGATTCATGTTCTTCTGTATTGATTTCAGGGTTTTCTTGTACTCGACCTTCTTCTGCGATTTGGTGGCCTTTTTGGTGGGATGTTTGTGCGCCGGCGCGGATTGCTTGGGCTGGCGCGCCTTATTGCCACGTGCGTCATGACCTTTTTCAAAAGCCCGCTCGACCTCATGTTTGGCGTTGTCCACCTCGCCGACCTTGTCGTAATTTTTGCGCTCAGATTCCATTTTGTTGCGAAGCGATTCACGCAGTTCACCGGCGTTGTCGCCGAGCTTCTCGGCGCCCTCTATTCCTGCGCCACTCATTCTTTCATTGTCTGCCATGTTGCCCTCCCTTAGATACTTCTTACTTTACAATGTACCTGCGTTAAATTCACGTCGCACCAAACGAACTTCCTTGCCGAGCTGCCTAGAGCGTGCATAGAAGAAAACTATAACGGCGAGAACGACACCGCCAAATATCATATTCTCACCCGGGCCAGTGGCCGGTAATTGCGTGATCACAGTCTCGACTATTTTCGACGGCGGGCAATCGACGTGGACATCCACCATGTTGCTGCCGCTAGCGGCGTTACTCATTACGCAGTCAAAGGACGCTCCCCAGCTCTGCCCGCGAGCCATTGACGGGATAGGGGATTTGACCGTGACAGCAAAGGAGCGCGAAGTCTGCTCGCCGGCCGCCAGCTCAATCTCACCCCAGGACAAAATATCGGTTTCGCTATTGAATTCGCCACCACCCTGATCGGTCAGCGTGGCGTATTCGAGAACATCGGAGAGTTGGTCGGTCAGGTTGACCTTGCCGGCTACTTTACCGGCGTTACTGATGTTGATGGTAAAGGTAATGACGTCACCAGCGCGTGCCACGGTGGTCTCGGTGCTGACGTTGCCCTGGGTGTTGTTGAGGCCGATTTTAGTAACCAAAATGTCGGGTTGGCAATCCTCGTCGTCCGGGTTGGTGGTGCAATCTTTGCAACCGGGGTCATCGGCCGGCAGATCTTCCTTGCCCGGAATCTCGCACATCGATCTACAGCCAGGATCGTCTTTCGGTAGATGGCCTTTGCCGGGGAGCTCGCACATCGGGGTGTTCCTAGGTGGAATAGTGATAGTTTTAGTACAGGCTGCGCCGGACTTGTCGCCCGCTGAAGTGCGCACGGTGACCGAGACCTCATATTCAGCGCTCTCGGTCAAACTATTGTTGGCGTCCAGGGTGATATTCACGGACGCTCCACCTGGGACGGTTCTGACTACCTGGCCGGTTCGCTTGTTCTTGACGGTGTAGGTGTATCCGCTGATCGTTGCGCCACCTGAAACCGTGGCATTGGTGGCCAATGCGTAGGTCGTGCCACTAACGTGACTAACTGTTAGTGAATTGCAAGAGGCGGATTTCGCAGTCGTAGTATCGGCGGGCGTGGCAGTGAAACTGCCGACACATTTCCCTACATCGAGTTTCGCATTTTTATATTTATCGGCTAGCGTAAACTGTGTTTTAACCTCATGACGTCCGACCTTGGTCGGCTTGAATTTCTTAAGGCGATTACCTCCGGTTCCGCTCAGCGTTTGCTTGGCGCCGTCTGGTTCAGCAATGATATATGCGAATCCCGGAACCGCCTCGCCAGGAGCGTTGTTTTTGGTAATGTTCTCGGTTTTAACCTCAATTGACACTTCTTTGCCCACCTGAACCGAGGTAGGGCTAATGTCTAGTTTCTTGCATGTGATCGATGGCGGCGTGCAGTCCACTGTGACTTTGTAGGTATCTTTTACATTATGGTTAGACTTAAATCTCGCAGTAACTACCGTATTCTTAGCAGGGATTTCGCTTTCCTTGAAAGTGTACGGATTGCTCTTAGTGTAACTCCCGTTCTTCGTCAGAGTTACAGTTGCGACCACCTTGCCGTTGGTTATTAGTTCGATAGATACATCTTGACCGAACTTGTTGGGATTAACTGCGGATACACGAGTGACTTTGTAGCAATCACCCTCCACGCTAACGTGTGGATTGGTGTTTTTTAATTGGAGGTTACCGCAGGCTTTTCGAATCCCGAACTCTAAACCGGCTTTAGTTTTGCCCACATAGCCAGCCACACAGCCGCTCATAGTCGCACTCAGGGGGCGAGAATAGATTGTGAATTTAGAACCACTGGCCGGCACTATCTCATGAGCTGTCTCACCGGCGGCGCCAACTCTAATGCGGCCGAAATTTCGCCAACCGTCATTGGTACAAATCTGTGCTGCTTTCACCCCATTAGCGGTGGTCAGATCAGAGCATTCTATACCAGCGTATTTCAGGATAGATGCGATCTTATCGGTGTTAGCTTCACATTTGCTTTTGAGATCAGCTAAACTCGAAACCCCGCCTCTTATTAGGTCATGGTCACTGGCCGCGTTGGCTGATTCCGGTGGGCTGAAAATAGAGAACGATTGAATAATCAGGGCGAAAACTATAAACACCACGCCTAGTTTGCGCATGGCTTGCTCTTTTTTCAGACGCTGCGCATAGAAGCCCAGCTGAGCCACCAATGATGGGCTAAATGGCAGGTTCGATACTAACTTCTTAAACATTTCGAACTTCTTTCTTATGTTAAATTACTCCTATTTTCCATTTTAGCATAAACTATTTGTTCAGCGCAATAGGTGCTAATTTAGAGTTTTCCACAGATTAACACCAGCAATTAAAAGCTATAAATTTTGTATTCAATTTGCCCGTAATTACTACCTATAGAGCCGCGACGCTTGACCTAAAAGCATTTAATGATGTACAATGGGATAGTTAGGAGAATAAGAGAGGAATAATGGCTAAACAAACAGTTGCTGATTATGATGCTAGTCAGATTCAGGTGCTCGAAGGCCTAGAGCCGGTTCGCAAGCGCCCCGGTATGTATATTGGCTCGACCGGTTATGATGGTGTGCATCATCTAGTCAAAGAAATCGCCGACAACTGTATCGACGAAGCGATCGCGGGCTATGCCACCACAGTAACGATCGAGCTACTAGAGGACGGCGGTTGTCGCGTTACGGACGACGGGCGAGGTATTCCGATTGACACTCACCCTAAAACCGGGAAATCGACGCTAGAAACAGTGCTAACGGTGCTACATGCCGGCGGTAAATTCGGCGGCGGCGGCTACAAAGTCTCATCCGGTCTGCACGGCGTTGGTTCATCGGTCGTTAACGCGCTCGCGTCGCGCTTTATCGCCGAAGTATCGCACGACGGCAAATTGTATCGACTCGAGTTCGCCGAGGGTAAACCGACTACGAAATTGGAGGATGTTGGCAAAGCAGATATGCCGCGCGGTACGCGCATTACTTTTTATCCTGACCCCAAGGTTTTCAAAGAATTTGCTGAGTTCGATTACGATTGGATTCTAAATTATTTGCGACACCAGGCGTACCTGACCAAAGGCGTCCGCGCCAAAATTTACGATTACCGTCCGACCGAGGACAACCCAACCGCGCCGGATAACCCAACATGCTACGAGTTTTATTTTGATGGCGGTATTAAATCTTATGTTAAACATCTCAATATCGGCAAAGATCCGCTCGACGATGATATTTTCTATGTCGAAAAAGCGGTCGAGGACAGCATTATCGAGGTGGCGATGCAATACAACGAGGGCTACATCGACAATGTTATGGCTTTTGCTAACAATGTGTACAATCCGGAAGGTGGGATGCACCTGGTCGGTTTTCGTGCCGCTATGACTCGGGTGGTTAACGATTATGCCCGCAAAAATGGTTTAATAAAGGACAAAGAAGACAACCTGACCGGTGACGATATCCGTGAAGGCCAAACGGCGGTGGTTCTAGTAAAATTGCCCGACCCGCAATTTGAGGGTCAGACCAAGAACAAGCTAGGCAACCCAGAAGTACGTGGCTACGTCGACAAGGTCGTCACCGAATATTTTGGCTACTATCTCGAGGAACATCCGAATATTGCCAAGAAAATCATCGGTAAAGCAATACTTGCCGCACGAGCACGCAAGGCAGCACGTGCCGCACGCGAGGGAGTTCTCCGAAAAGGCGCCATGGAAGGCTTCAATTTGCCGTCGAAACTGGCCGATTGCTCGAGCAAAATCATGGAAGAGTGCGAGCTCTACATCGTCGAGGGCGATTCGGCAGGTGGCTCGGCGAAAAGCGGTCGCGATAGTCGCGTCCAGGCGATTCTACCTCTGCGCGGCAAGGTGCTGAACACTGAGCGAGCTCGTCTCGACAAGATGTTCGCCAACAAAGAAATAGTTTCACTTATCAAGGGTCTAGGCGTTGGTATTGGCGACGCGTTCGACATCAAAGGGCTGCGTTACAATCGCATTATCATCATGACCGACGCGGATGTTGACGGTAGCCATATTGCGACGCTGCTCTTGACGTTTTTCTTTCGATTTATGCGACCGGTGGTCGAGGCAGGGCATATTTTCCTGGCCAAGCCGCCTCTGTTCTTAATCAAGCAAGGTCAAACGAAACATTATGTTTACGACGAGGAAGCTAGAGACGCCAAGATCGCTGAGCTGATCGAGGGGCGGCGCGCCAAAGGAGTAAAGATCGACAAAGCCGAGGATACGCTAAAGCAAGCCGGCGTGACACTGCTACAGCGCTACAAGGGTCTAGGCGAGATGGACGCGGCGCAGCTTTGGGAGACGACGATGGATCCGGCTAACCGCGTGTTGATCCAGATCGGAATCGAGGACGCCGAAAAAGCCGATGCGATTTTCACCAAGCTAATGGGTGATGAAGTGGCTTTGCGCAAAGCTTTCATCCAATTAAAATCAAAAGACGTTAAGTTGGAAGATTTGGACGTGTAGGAGGAATAGATTATGACAGATATTGATGACAAACTTACAACAAACGACAACGGTGATAACGACGAATTGCTTGATGATGGAATGAGAATTGATACTGAGACTGATGTAAATAAAACAACAGTTGAAATGAACGAAATGATTAGCGAAGTCGACGCCAATAGCCGTCTCGTCGAAACCAAAACGGTCGAAAGTGTTATGGAAAATTCCTTCATCCGGTACTCGATGAGTGTGATCGTGGATCGGGCTTTGCCGGATGTACGCGATGGTATGAAGCCGGTGCACCGCCGCATTCTGTACAGCATGGGTGAACAAGGCGTGCGTCCGGGTGGACAATTTCGAAAAAGTGCTCGTATCGTCGGTGATGTGATGGGCAAATATCACCCGCACGGCGATAGTTCGATCTACGACGCGATGGTGCGCTTGGCGCAAGATTGGAGCATGCGCTACACGCTGATTGATGGTCAGGGGAATTTTGGCTCGCCGGACGGTGATCCACCGGCGGCCATGCGTTATACTGAGGCGCGGCTGGCGCGAGCTGGCGATGAAATCTTGCGCGACCTCGATAAAGACACCGTTGACTTTCGCGATAACTTTGACGGTAGCGAGCAGGAACCGGTGGTGTTGCCGGCTAAACTGCCGAATCTACTCCTTAACGGGTCGATGGGCATCGCGGTGGGCATGGCGACCAACATTCCGACGCACAATCTCAGTGAGTTGGTTGATGGTATAGTTCATTTGGTTGACAACCCCGAAGCGACCGCCGATGACCTAATGAAGTTCGTCAAAGGGCCGGATTTCCCAGGTGGCGCGTTGGTTTACGGTGGCGCACCGATGAAGCAAGCCTACCAAACCGGTCGCGGCTCGGTAGTGATTCGAGCAGTCGGCGGCGTCGAGGAAGACAAAAAAGGCAAGAGCAAGATCGTCTTTACCGAAATTCCCTACGGTGTTAGCAAAGAGGATTTAAAAGAAAAAATTGCCGAGCTGGCCAAGATCGGTAAATTGAGCGGTGTGGCGGACGTGCGTGACGAAACCGCGCGCGGCAAAGTGCGATTCGTGGTTGATCTGAAAAAGGGTGCTTACCCCAATAAAATCATGAATCAGCTATTCAAATTGACATCGCTCCAAACCTCATTCCACTACAATATGTTGGCGCTGGTGAATGGGTTGCAGCCGCGAGTGCTGGGGCTGCGTGATATTTTGGCGGAGTTTATCAAACACCGCCAGAGTGTTGTTCGTCGTCGTACTGAATTCGAGTTGAACAAGGCCAAGGCGCGGGCGCATGTTTTGGAAGGGCTAAAGATTGCCCTTGACCACATCGACGAGGTGATCAAAACTATTCGCTCCAGTAAAACTTACGAGGAAGCGCGCGATAACCTGATGAGCAAATTCGGCCTGTCCGAAATTCAGGCGCAGGCGATCCTAGCCATGCAACTGCGCAAATTGACCGGTTTAGAGCGTCAAGCTATCGAGGACGAATTGGCGGAGCTCAAGAAATTAATCGCGGAGCTGGAGAAAATTCTAGCGGACGAGCAGGAAATTTTGCGGATTATTAAGGAAGAACTTCTCGAAATGAAAGAAAAATATGGTGATGCGCGCCGCAGCAAAATCATCAATCACGAACTCGGCAAAATGAGCGATGAAGACGTTATTCCAGAGGAAGATGTTGTAATTTTGTTAACAACTGAGAATTATATTAAACGGACTTTGGTGAGCGATTATCGCCGACAAAATCGTGGCGGCAAAGGTAAAAAAGGCTTGACGACCAAGGAAACCGATATCGTTGATCAACTGATCACCTGTAACACGCACGATTGGTTGAATTTCTTTACTAATCGCGGTAGGGTGTTCCGCCTGCGTGCCTACGAAGTGCCAGCGGCGTCGCTCCAGGCCAAAGGCGTGGCAGCGGTTAACCTGTTACAATTACAGCCCGAGGAGAAAATTACTTCGATTATCAAATACAGCAAGGACGCCAATGACGACGGTTATCTGTTTATGACAACCACTAATGGCACGATCAAAAAGACCGCCGTCGACCAGTACGCTAACATCCGCCAGAACGGTCTAATCGCGATCAAACTCGATGCGGGCGATGAGCTGCGCTGGGTTAAGCGCTCGACTGGTAACGACGACGCGGTCATTTCTACGGCATTTGGACAGGCCATTAGGTTTAGCGAAAAAGACGCGCGACCGATGGGGCGCAGTGCGCGCGGAGTGCGAGGTATTCGCTTGCGTGCCGGCGATTCAGTGGTCGGTATGGATATCGTTGACGAGAGCCATCGACTCCTGGTGATTGCCAAGAACGGCTACGGCAAAATGACAAAAGTGGCCAACTTCCCGTCGCATCGTCGGGGCGGCATCGGCATCAAAGCAGCCGTGGTGACCACAAAAACCGGCAACATCGTGTCCGTCCAATCGATCGATGAGGCTATCGCTGAAATGATCGCGATTTCTGACAAAGGTATAACCATTAGAGTGGCCATCAAAGACATCCCGATCCTGGGGCGGGCTACCCAGGGCGTGCGTATCATGAAATTGGGCGACGGCGACGGCGTGGCTTCGGTTGGGTTGATCGAAGACCAATCGGAAGAATCGGAAGACGACGAAAAATTGACCGAAAAGATCAAATCATCAGATAAGATCGTTGTAAAATCTACAACAAAGAAAGGTAACACAAAATGATCCACACCAACATTTGGGCAGCATTATCACCATACATGATCGCATTTGTGTTGGCTTATTTGCTGGCCGAAGGAACTAAAATTATCGTTATGTCCGTACGCACCAAGAAATTCTACTGGCGCATGCTTTTTAAAACCGGTGGAATGCCTAGCTCGCATAGTGCGGTGGTGATGGCGCTAGCAACGGTAGTCGGCCTGTTGGATGGCTTCGGCTCGTCCACTTTTGCGATCGCGGCTGTTCTGGCGGCTATCGTAATTACTGATGCAACTCACGTCCGCAGATCAGTTGGCGAGCAGGGCAAAATCATCAAAAAGATCATTGAGCGCGACGCCAAACTAGAGCGGGAAGTTAGCGACATACTGGGCAAGAAAAGAGTCGCCGCTAAACTGCGCAAACCGTACTTTTCTAGTGGTCACAGACCCCTCGAGGCGCTAATCGGAAGCGCACTAGGTGTCATTGTCGGTGTTATCGTGGCCTGTTTATCCGTAGGATAGTCGTTGCTTGCGAAAATCATCAAAGTTCGGTACAATAATACGGCTGATGAGGGGATATAGCTCAGTTGGCTAGAGCACCTGCTTTGCAAGCAGGGGGTCTGGAGTTCGAGTCTCCATATCTCCACCATGGGTTCACGGGCGGCTAGCTCAGTTGGTTAGAGCGCGTCACTGGGCGAAGCGTTCGCGAAAGCGAACCTAATGACGTGTGAGCGCAGCGAATCCTTAATAAATTAGGTGCGGTGAGATACGGGCGGCTAGCTCAGTTGGTTAGAGCGCGTCACTGATAATGACGAGGTCGGAGGTTCAAGTCCTCCGCCGCCCACCATTGCAATAAACGATTATGAACAGAGACGAATTCACGAATCAGGAGCTAATGCTAGACGTCGGCGACGGCCACAAGTTGTTCGTCGTCGATTGGGGCAACAAAAGCGCCAAAACGCCGATATTTTACCTGCACGGCGGTCCCGGTGGTTGCGTCAAAGACGAATCGAAACTAATGTTTAACCCCGAGACCCAGCGAGTTATCTTTTTCGACCAGCGCGGCTGTGGCAAAAGCACACCATATGGTTCACGAAAGAATAACACCACCGAAGATTTAGCGAGCGATATCACGAAAATCGCTAAACGCCTAAAGATCAGCAGCTTCTACCTCGAGGGCTATTCGTGGGGCTCCACGCTGGCGCTATACTATGCCATCACTCGTCCCGAGATGTTGGCCAGTATTGTGATCGGCGGTGTATATAGTGGCATAAATGATGCCAAGAGTATTTTCCAAGTGAATGCCAAGAAATTCTATCCCGATCTGTGGGACAAGGTCTTGGCCGACACACCGACTAAATCTCGTCATGATCCGATCAGCTATCATCTAGAAAAAGCATTAAATGGTACCAAGCGAGAGCAAAAGAAATCGACTTATGTAATAAATTATCTAGAAGGCGGACTATGCGATTCCGACGATCGCAAGACGCCCAAAGATTTTGATGAATACGATCCGGCCGGCATGCAGATCGAGATTTGCTACATGGTCAACAGCTGCTTTATACCGGAGAATTTTATCCTTAACAACGTGCACAAAATTAGCGTGCCGGTTTATATCGTACAGGGACGATATGATATGGTCTGTCCGCCGGATTTTGCTTATGAGATCAGCAAAATTATCCCGAATTGCCGGTTATATTGGGCGATTTCCAATCATAAACCTGAGCACGAAATCACTCAAATTTTCCGTGCAATTTTCGACTTGCTAGCGCAGGACGGCGATTGAAGAAGCCTGTGGGGTTGACAGATGCTGGATCCGTCTTCTACTGAGGGGCGGCTTGAGCGATCAAAGGAGGTGATGCCTGGTTTTCGATGTTGACGGGCGTGGTTATAACGACATCTGTGCCGCCGGCCGTGCGAGGTTTGGCGGAAATGTTGCCGTTGGTGTAGTCGAGAATAAGACGGCTGAGGAAGAGGCTGAGACCGAGGCCTTCGTAGCTAAAATCAACACCGGACTCAGCGCGAGAAAACGGCTTAAAGAGCTGATCGAGCTTGGCCGGATCGATGCCACGACCGTTGTCGCTGACCCTCACGCTGATAGTTTTGCTCTTTGGCTGGCTAGTGATGGTCACCTGGCCGCCGGGCTCAGCGAATTTGATGGCGTTATCGAGAACAGAGGCGATGACAAAATAGAACAGAGGTTCGTTCTGGGTGACGTTGGTGCTCTTGACGTTGTCTTGGACAGAAATTTTTCTCTCGCTGATTTCCTTATTAGCGGCAGTGATGGCGCGATCGATGACGGTCTTTAGATCAAAAGTAGTAGCATCGCGAGCCACGCCGGTTTTGATTTGCGCCAGGAGAGTGAATTTGTTCTGGATATTACTGAGGCGGATGAGACCATCATTATAGAGCTCGTAGAATTTGGAGGGCGGCGAAGTCGGGCTAGGGAAACAGAGAGCATCGAGAGCCACAGCGATGTTGGTGGTCTGTTGCGCCAGGAATTCATTGCGAGCCGTGTCGATAGATCGCTCGTGATTAATCAGGATGTCTTTTTCTTGGCGGAGGACTTTCTGGATATGGTAATTGCGAACTACGAGATAGAGAGCGACAATAAATACGGCGATGATGAAGAGTTGGAATACGAGGTTGTTGGTGCCGATTTCTTTTTCACCGACGACACCGATCAGGAAGTTAGCAATCATGGTGAGCACGGCCGAGAGAATCACCGGCAGCCAAAAGAACCCAGAGCGCCAAAACGGCGTTGGTTTAGGCGTGGCGGAACCGGCTAGGCTCTGGAGGGCTGGATTGGTGTTAGTAGCGTCGAGACCGGTGGAAATTTGGTCGCTGAGCTTCTGGATGGCGCTGCTCATGGTGGTCGCGGCCGTCTGGTCGATTTCTTTAGCACCGAGCAACATCGTGATGCTGTCTCTCATGATGGTGATGGGCGTACGGAGGTAATGAGAGGCCAGGGTGATGAAATTGGTTTTTTCTTCGGCGATAGCTTGTTCTCTTTTGTAAAAGGCCATGAGACGACGACGATAGAGATATTCGCGGATAGTTTGCAGAATCGGGATAAGAATGAGGACGAGAACTAGGACAAAGGCGATGACAGGTAGCTGATTAACGGTGTCCTCGGGAAGGTTTCGGAAAAATTCTCGGACAGGCTCTGGAACAATATCAACGAAGAATTGAGCCACAGGCTGCAGGAAACCAGGGACATTTTTGAGCCACGGTTCGGAGTCAGAGTCAGAATCGGGCTCGGTGGTATCAGGGATAGCGGGAGGGGTGTAACAATACCCATTGTTATTCACCATGCCGGGCGGCGTGGTGGTCTGAATGCCGGGAATATTGCGACAAACGTCGATCTCGGGCGGCTCGGGGCTTTGTATCGGCAGGCAATCACCGGTGTCCGGGTCAACGAAATAACCGTCCGGAACGTAGGCCTGGATTCCCGACATATTGGGACAAACATCAGTGGGAGGGGATGTCTGTGGGAAACAATCGCCCTCGTCGGTGCGAAAATAATCGTCCGGAATATAAGATTGAACTCCCGGAATGTTGCGACAGAGGTCGACTATTTCGGGCGGGGGAATGGTGGGAGTATAGCAATTACCGTCGGCGTCGATGGCCATACCGGGCGGCACGGTGGTCTGGATGCCGGGGATATTAGGACAGACATCAATAGGCGGCGGTGTGCTGTCCCGTATTTGGAGCTGTACGTTGGCAGCAGATAGACTAAGTGTGAAACAAAAGGACAAGAAAAAAGTCAGAGCCAAAACAGCAAACAGGTGTGCAAATTTTCTTATCATTGCACTAGTTAGGATAGCACAAATTTAACATTAGTGCATAGGGTGGAATTTCGGGCTTGCAAAACAAAAGCGAATGGTGTACAATGTCTAGCTAGTAGCGAATGTTCTCTTGAACCTCTGGCGCGGGAAAAATTTGTGGACAGAGGTTTTCTGTTGTGTAAATTACAACAACTGTATCTGCTAATTGGGTCTTTACAATGTTTAGCGAAGTTTGATACAATGTATCGAGCTAGAGAGTAGATTATGCTTTTCTTTTACCCAAAGGAAAGTCCGGATGTGCTCTCTACCACAACAGCGCGAGAGTTTTGGGTGGTTTTCGTCGCCGCAAAATATCTCGCGGTGGTATGCACAGCAACTTAACAATTTATGTTCAATCGTAAGATGATAAAGCTAGGAGTGGAGAAGAAAAGAGAGCCGAACGAGAGAAATAAAATTTATTTTATTTCGCGAGAGAGGATTTATTTTTTCGACACGACGACGGTTTACATGGATTTGCCGTAAGGCAAAGACATATAATTCGTTACCTAGCGACGACAATAGATGATGATAGCAATATCATCAGGTGATAGCGATATCACCAATGTAGGATTGACGGCAGTTGAAGCGGAAACGCAAGTTGAAGATTCAACTACCAATTCAGTCAATGCATTATGCATTAATATGCATAAAAAGGTACTCAAGGGCACAAAACGGATGCCTTGACATATGTTACCGAAGAAGGACGTGTAAGACTGCGAAAAGTCTCGGGGAGCTGTCAAAAAGCTTTGATCCGGGAATATCCGA
>WQXA01000011.1 GCA_009785095.1 Candidatus Saccharimonadota bacterium
CGTGCATTCGGCCGTTATGGATGGCAATCGTGCGGCCGACCATGTCCGGCGTAATAGTGCACGACCGCGCCCAAGTTTTGATAATCGTCCGATCGTCGGCCGATAGAGCCGCGACTTTTTTCGCTAGTTTCGCGTCCACAAATGGGCCTTTTTTAAGTGATCTACTCATTCTACCCCCTTAACATTAATAAACTTCATGCCATCAAAGATTCCTGTCACTTTTGCTAATTTAGCCTTTGCTGCTTCTAGGCGTGCTGCTCTCATTCCTACCTTGAGTGCCCATGAAAAAAGTGGGTGGGACAATTGATACACTCTGTCTCTCAGATTCGCTCGCGCTCTGAGCAACTCAGTTCCACAGCCCCCAGATTTTACTATGGTACTATTTTTATCACATTTTCCTACGAACGGACAACCAACTTCCTGACAGATCGTACGATCCGGCTTCTTACCTTCCATATCCTACCTCTTCCTCTTAGCTAGTTTCGCGTCCACAAATGGGCCTTTTTTAAGTGATCTACTCATGCTTGCCTCCTTAAATTATTCCAGTAACTTAGAGTTTCTTCTAAATCCCTCGCAGTTCTATCCGCATCACTCATAGCGGCCTCCGTAACACGGGGGGGGGTAAACCGAGATCCACCGCTAGATAACATGACCCCCAGACCAGTTAATGTCGCGTCCAGGGGATTAACTACTTCACCTCTAATTCTGTTTCTTAACTCCAATAATGCACCTAGGCATTTGGCTCCTGGAGACTGTGGCTTTGGCTGTTCACGACTATCCTTACGACCGAAAGGAGTAGGCTCTTTAACAAATCTATGTCCTTTTGGCATATCCTACCTCTTCCTCTTCGCCTCGTGGCGAGTTCTTACTATCATTTTGTCGGTTGATTTACGACGGCGAGTTTTATAGCCGAGAGTCAATTGACCCCACGGCGTGCGGGGCGGTTTGCCCGGGCCGTGACGACCACCGTCACCACCACCGTGCGGGTGATCGGCCGCGTTCATGACCACGCCACGAACGGTCGGGCGAATGCCCATGCGGCGCTTTCTGCCGGCCGAACCAACCTTGATATTCTGGTGCTGTTCGTTGCCAACCGAGCCTAGGGAAGCCATGCAATCGACTCTAAAACGACGGACTTCGCCGGACGGCATTCTAACCATGGCGTAATCGTCCTCGCGAGCGGTTAATTGAGCTCGAGCGCCGGCGGCGCGGACACATTGGGCGCCTCGGCCGGGCTGCAGTTCGATAGCGTAAATCACCGAGCCGACCGGGATTTTGCTGAGCGGCAGGCGATTATTAGCGGCAACTCCGGTTTTGCCGGATTTGATGACTTGGCCGATCTTCATGCCGCTACCGGCGACAATATAATGAAGCGTGCCGTTTTCCTCACGAACGCGAGCGATGCGGGCGCTACGGCCTGGATCGTATTCGATGTGCTCGATCGTGGCCGAAAAATCTTCCGGCAAATTGAAATTGACTTTTCGGATATAGCGTTTAGCGCCGCCGCCACGATGGCGGACAGTGATTCGACCGGTGTTATTGCGACCGGATTTCTGCTTTTTGGCGACCAATAAACTTTTGATCGGTTTCTTGGTGGTGATCGTGTCGAAATCCTGGCTGGTCATTTTGCGCCGCGCCGGAGTGGTTGGTTTATAAGGTTTAATAGCCATTATCTGTCACCCCTTCTGCCGGTGCGACGACGAGTAATTAGGCCGGCTTTCTTTGCCTCGGTGTCGACTTTGGCGTTCTTCTTAGTTTCGACCTTGGCCTGTTCGGCTTCGGCCGCTTGGACTTGGTTGTCGATCTCGGTAAAGGCCGCCACTTCGATCTTGCCGTCGGCCAATGTGACATAGGCTTTTTTGACATTTTTTCGCGTGGTTTGACCGGGACGCGAGCGCTTGCCGCGATTGACGTTTTTGGGCTTGCCTTTGATAATTAACAGGCGGACATCGCCGACTTTGACGCCGGCGTTTTGTTCCTCGATGGCGGCAGTGACTTGGGATTTGTTGGCGGTCAAAGGCACATCAAAGACATAAATATTGCTCGAGTTTAGTTTGTAACTTTTCTCGGTGGCTCGTGGGGTGATTAACATTATTTGCCTTCCTTTAACCATTCATTGACGATTTCCACCGCTGGTGGTGTGACGATGATAGTATCGGCGTTCAGGATATGATATACGGTCAAGTATTTCGCGCTCAGAACTTCGACGTTCGGCAGATTGTTGGTTGAGCGCATGATCGCGTCGGTTTTGGCGTCGACAACGTAAAGGATTCGGCGTTTGTTGTCTAGTTTTTTATCCTTCAAAGCTTTGGCCGCGTCCTTGGTTTTGCCGGTTAATTTGATCTCGTCGACGGTGATTTTCTTGGCCTGGTTCGCCAGAGTCAAAGCCTGCCGCAGAGCGACTTTTTTGGCGGATTTGGTAATTTTCTTGGCATAATTCTCGCTGCCGGTTGGACCAAAAGCCACGCCGCCGCCGCGCCAAATCGGGTTGCGGGACGAGCCAAAGCGCGCCCGGCCGGTGCCTTTTTGCCGCCAAGGTTTCTTGCCGCCACCGCGAACCTCGCCGCGTTTCAGCGTTTTCGCGCCGACCTGGCGACCTTCGGCTAGATATGATTCGTAAGCCAATTTCAACAGTTCGTGGTTTTTGACCTCGACGTTGAAAACGGATTTGTCTAATTTCGGAGTAACAGTCTCGGCCATTATTTCACTCCTTTCACGGTAACAATTCCTTTTCTCGGGCCGGGCACGGCGCCTTTGATGCCGAGTAGATTCTGGTCGACGTCCAAATATGCCACGACCAAATTCTTGACCGTGACCTGTTCGTGACCCATTTGGCCGGCCATTTTCTTGCCTTTTAGGACTTTCTGTGGATACATCGAGCCGATGCTGCCCGGTTTTCGGGTGTTGCCTTTGCCGCCGTGGGTTTTCTTGTGGCGAGTGAAATTGTGCCGTTTGATCGTGCCCGCCCAACCTTTTCCTTTGCTCGTGCCGGTAACGTCGACGATGTCGCCCAATTCAAAAATGTCGGCCTTGAATTCGTCGCCGACTTTCATTTCGTCCAAGGAGTCCACGCGGACTTCGCGCATGATTTTGGGGGTGACTTTGGCGGCCTTGACATGACCGCTCACGGCATTGCTCAGGTTCTTACCCGATCCGAAACCGATTTGCACCGCGCTGTAGCCGTCCGATTCGGGCGATTTCACCTGAGTGATGGTGCAAGGGCCGGCCTGAACAATCGTGACTGGAATCATCACGCCGTTCTCGCCGAGGATCTGGGTCATACCAAGTTTGGTACCGAGTAGAGTTTTCATACTTCCCTTTTTCAATTAAAACGCTCGGGGTTTCGCAGTATCCCATGTGTCGTGAAGCCACTTAACAGGGGACTTACGAACGTCCTCGAGAACGTTGTTTGTTATTTACTTTTCCATTGTAGCAAATTATTCAGCTCAATGCAAGGGATTTTATGTCGGTTTTCAAAACCTTGTCATCCTGGACTTGTTTCAGGATCCATAGATTCCGGATCGAGTCCGGAATGACAGATAGCATTTAATATATAGCAACAGCTTGATTGATGCCTTGCTGCGAATTCGTCACGAGTTGCGACGTTGTCCAATAGATTTCCAGGCCGGCCGGATCGTTGAGATAAAAGCCGCTCGGTTGGTTTGGGTCGCCTCGGACGCCGACAACCAACCGCGTGTGCGTGCGCATCGGCGCGACGATTTCTCGGCCGTCGGGCGTCGTCCATTTTGCGTCCGCGATTTTGATCGATATACCCCACAAAACTACCGGGTTGCCAGCGTAGATTTGCCTAGCCAGCCACTCGGGTTTGACTTCGTTTTGCACGTCAGCCGGCCGTCCCAACTGTTCGGAAACAGCCGCGATCGGCTCAGCAAAAACACCGTAGCCGGTCATTTTGGTTTGGTCGCCGTCCTTATGACCAACGTACATTTTGTGCGGATCGCCCCATCGCCATTGGCCGTCAATTTTGGTGGCCGGTTGGTCGTCATACTTCATCAGCTCGAGGATTTTGAGATCAGTAGTTTCAATCCCGCGGTACGCGAGCGCCATCCGGAGCGCAGCCGCCTCGCAACTTTGACCGTAGACTTGTTTATAAACGGGGATTTTTAACTTGACAAGGCTATCGGCGCTAAATTTCGTAGATTCAAAGACGCTACCGATGGTTTTGAGATTTTGCTCAGCCAGATCCTTCTTTAGCTCGATCTCGGATTTCGGCGGTGGCTCGGTTGGTTTGGTCGATTCGATTCCAACGGTCTCGGGCTGGTCGGTTTTTGGCGTATCGCCCACCCAAATTTTCGCGACGGCCGCACCCAGAATAACTAAGAGACAAACCACAATCGTCACGACGATCCGTCGTCGCCGCAGAATTTCGCTCCTCGGGCGACGTTTGGCCGGCGCGGGAGCGGTCGGATGTCGCCTAATTGTCATGTCTGGGGCGGTCTTTTTGGTGGTTTTGCTTCCACTCGGCCGATAAGCACTATAATGGCGATATTTATCTGGTGCTTCGTCATAGCGATGCACCCGTATCGGCGCTTTCGTCGTCGCAGTACGTCGCCGCGCCGCCGGGGTTGTCTTGGGCGTCTTGGACGGCGATTTAGATTTCTTAACCATAACCCAATTTTATCATAACACTAGCCCGACTGGTGACAGGAAACTGACCGTGGCCGCCACGACCAGGATCGCGATCTCGATGCCGCGACCGATGCGAAACTTTTCGAAACAGGCGATAATTAGGCCAACGATCAGGCCGACCGGGACGACTTCGATGAAACCGAGCGGCGCACCGAGCCGAAACCAAACTAGCCCGAGCACGAAAAACAGCACAAATTTGAGAAAAAAGTGACTATAAACGCGCTGGTTTTTGTAAACTTCGCGCACGGCATTTTTGCGCGTCCATTTGGTTTTACCGGTGACCTTGCGACGATGGCCGCGCGTGGTGCGCTTTTTGAACCAGAGTTTTTGTCTAGCCATTTCGCGACTAATTATATCATATCTCGGCGCTCCGCGAAAGGTCTATCGGTTAGTCCACAACTCCACATCGAGTGGCCAAGGATTAAAATTACAACCGCGCAGGCTGATCGATTGTTGTTGCATGAGCGGCGCTAGCTGTCCCGCACCGCCGCAAACCGGTTGGTTGTCGCGATGCCCCAGGAAATGTCCGACCTCATGGTTGATAACCATGTGGCGATAATCGCGCAGGCTGCCGCCGGCCGCATTCCACGAATCGGACGCGCCCCGCCAACGCACATCGTTGATAATAACATTTCGGCCAATGCTACAACTATACGTGGTCGAACAGATCGATGGCGCAAAGGACGGTACTTGGCTGGCCTCGCTCAGCCAGAGCGTGAAATTACCGCCGCTCGGGACTTCCTGGAAATAGACGCCGGCTCGCACCCAACCGCGCGTGTCGTTCAACGTCATGGCCGCCAGAGCGCGAAATTCGCTCAAGTCGGCGGCCGGGTTGCCTTTCGTGGCGATGCTATAAGTCACCAATTTGCCCTGGCCGTTTCTGGTGGCAGTTTGGGCGGTTTTGGCGGCTCTAGCAGCGGCTTCCTTGGCAGCCTTTTCGGCGGCCTCTTTGGCGGCTTTTTCGGCGGCAACGCGGAGGGCTTCTTGGTATTTGGTTCGGGCTTCTTTATCGATCGTTTGAGCAGCAGCTAATTTGGAAAAGGCGACCGGCTCGTCCTTGGCCATAACGAACCAGGCGAAAGTTCCGCCCGCGCCCACTAGGACAATTAGCGCACCGAGCAAGACCCACTTCAACCAGCGTTTCATGCTTTTATTGTATCACAAAAAACACTACATATAGCGTCCGACACGCTATATATGGTGTTTGTAAATTTTCTTGGCATTACATACGAATTTCGGCATCAACCCCGGCCGACCGTAGCAAGTTCCACGGAATTAGTATTTGACAAAAAATCAAAAATGGAAGAGAATGGATCCAGGTTAATTTGAGTGGCGGTATCGCCTATGTAAAGTGTGAACGTAATCAAAGGAGAGATAATTATGCCAATGCCAAGATTTCCCAGAATAACGAGACCTGGTCAATCTCATCAGACCCCCCCCCGAATCGATGTGGATGGTGCAACGGGTTTAGTAGTTCCAGTTTTCGATTATTATGATCATGACAACAATAGGTGTTTTGTCGAGAGACATAGGATGCCACAAATCGGTTATGTCGGGCTACGGCTCGATAGGAGAATGCCTGTTGACGTAACCGCGTTTTATGATTTGGAGGGTAACTCTGCGTCAGAAAATGTTAGGGGCGCAGGTCTAGGTCTGCGGTTTGGTAATCACTTCAAGTTTGACGTGCATCATGCTGGCGACGAAACGCCGCGTACATTCGCAGTAAATTATTATGGTCGTTTTGTTTTGAAAGGACTTGCGACGTGCCATGGATCCGCATTCTTGGAGCACTTCCAACCGGGACAGACTCGGAGCTAGCGACGACCAACTACTCGAGCTCAACTAGTTCTACATCCTAATCTCAGCATCGACCCCGGCCGGCAAGGACAAATTTTGCAAAGAATCGATGGTTTTCGGTTTGGCGTCGACGATGTCGATCAGCCGTTTATGGACACGCATTTCGAATGCTTCGCCGCCTTTTTTGTAGACGTGCGGGCTTTTCACCACCGTGAAAGTCGATCGTTTGACCGGCAACGGCACCGGCCCGATGATGGTGGCGCCAGTCCGCACCGCCGTGTCGACGATCTGTTTGGCCGCCGCATCGATGATTTTGTGGTCGTAGGCCTTTAATTTAATTCTGATTTTTGGTGAGGCTTGATCCGCCATAGTTTCTCCTCTGCCTCTGTTGTCGCAGGAGGCACGCGGCGCCGCAATCTCTTCCCGAGTTACCGGCGCGATTAAAATTGATTCGCAAGTAATTTTAGCAGATTTCGCGAGAAAAGACAACCTAGGGTTTTCGGTGTCGTTCAGAATTTTCAGATATCAGAGCAAAGTCAATCACTTTTTTCAACCCTGGCCAATCTCCTGTTACAGCAGCAAAAAGTTCACAAGGTGGTAAAATTTCAGACCTATCTTTTAGTGCGCCCGGCGTTTCCCCAGAGAAAATGCTAGCCCAACAACGATCACAAGTCACTTCGTGCCCAGAACTACCATCCTCTAGTCTGCACAGATCACCTCTATCCACAAGCGCATTAAGTTCTTCGATGGCTTGATCATCATTATTAGCGTAATTTATTACGAGTTGCGCCAGACATGCCGGCCCATCATCACTCCCCCCCCCCAACCGGGCTGGGCTCGTGGTTACCGTGATATGCCGTCTCAGAACTCATTCGTTCATGATACTATAGTTAATTTTATATGTCAAGTTAAAAACCGCGCCCACGATGGACGCAGTTCAAGTTACCATTCTGCACAAATGAATTAATTACTGCAGGGACGGTTCCTGCAGGATATAACTACGCTCGTTACACGCAGTGCATGCAGTGCAAGACATTCCCGCCAAGAGTTTTTATTAGTTCTCCTCTCTCTTTTATTCGAGATTCTTGCTTTTGTCGCCAAAATTTCGTTACATCTTCTTCAAGAATACCGGCCGGCGTATGAATATCATCTACCATACCGCCAGCACACTCTCTGTTTGGACTAGACTGATTACTGGTGTCAATGACCTTGGTGGGAACCAAACTCGCATCTGGGTTGTCGTGCTGAATAGTCACTAGGCATTTCATACATGCTACTGCGCTACCGTCACCTAATTCTTCTTTATATTCTCGCACAGATTTGGGATAGCCGCCAAGAGCCCTCTGAAGAAGCTCTGCTACACACCTGCGCCCCCCCCCGATGATGATGGTGAATATGATTCTCCTGACATAATACTGCCATTGTATCATATGAATTATCGTTTTGTCAATAGGAAATCCGTACACGAAGCGCGGATTCTCATGGATTCGCCGGTCAAGCTGGCGAATGACGGTTACTTTTACTGCAGGAACGGTTCCTGCAGGATCTAAGTCAGTTGGGCTTCGAGTTTCTTGACACGCTTTTCGAGACTTTTAATCTTTTGCACATACTTATGGATATCCGAAAAGGCCGCGTCGCTATCTTCTGTGCGTGATGAGTTATAACTTTCCAGCTTTTCGCGCAAACCTTTTAGCTCGAGTTGCAGAGCCTTGATCTCGCCACGATTGTAGCGAATTCCCTCGAGCAGATT
Source organism: Candidatus Saccharimonadota bacterium (assembly GCA_009785095.1). Classification (GTDB taxonomy): domain Bacteria; phylum Patescibacteriota; class Saccharimonadia; order Saccharimonadales; family Saccharimonadaceae; genus WQXA01. The sequence goes on from WQXA01000011.1 coordinate 8,198, forward strand.
GGACTCAGATTCCTTGATACTTTGTTGTAGTTCGCCGCGCAGATTAGTCTCTGATTCTTGGATACTTCGCTGTAGTTCACTGCGCAGATTAGTCTCTGATTCTTGGATACTTCGCTGTAGTTCACCGCGCAGACTCGTTTCAGATCCTTGGATCGTTTCTTTTATCCACTGCTTGTCCTCGCCAGTTAGTGCCATTTTTTTCCCTCCCGGAATTTTATTGCTGAGTCAATTATACAGGAAAATTTGGTACGGACAATATTGACAAAACCAAAAACCGCGCTCGCGATGGACGCGGTTTAGACTACCATTCTGCTACAAATGGATTATCATTTTGCTATTTTATAATCTTCGTCACGACGCCGGCGCCGACGGTGCGGCCGCCCTCGCGGATGGCGAGATTGAGACCCTGCTCCATGGCGATCGGGGCGTGCAATTTGACTTTGAAGGTCACAGTGTCACCCGGCATGACCATTTCTTTGTCGGCCGGTAGTTCGACTTCGCCGGTAACATCGGTGGTGCGGAAGTAGAATTGCGGTTTGTAGCCTTTGGTGAACGGCGTGTGACGGCCGCCCTCTTCCTTACTCAGGACATAAACCTCGGCCTCGAATTCGGTGTGCGGCTGGATCGAACCCGGCTTGGCCAAAACTTGACCGCGCTCGATGTCAGTGCGCTCGATACCGCGCAGCAAAATACCGGCATTGTCGCCAGCCTGACCCTGATCGAGAGTTTTCTTGAAGGCTTCGATGCCGGTCACGACCGATTTCTGGGTCGGGCGAATGCCGACGATTTCGACCTCGTCGTTGACTTTGACGATACCAAGCTCGATACGACCGGTGGCCACAGTGCCGCGGCCTTTGATGCTAAAGACATCCTCGATTGGCATCAGGAATGGCTTATCGAGATCGCGGACTGGCTCTGGGAAGAATTCGTCCATGGCCTCGATCAGTTTCATGATAGTTTCCTCGTTCTCGGCGTCGCCCTCGAGGGCTTTTAGCGCCGAACCCTTGACAATCGGGGCGTCCTTGTCGAAACCGTTCTTGGCCAAGAGATCGCGGATGTCTTCTTCGACCAACTCAACCAAATCAGCGTCAGCCTGATCCATCTTGTTAAGAAAGACCAAGATTTTGGGCACACCGACCTGTTTGGCGAGCAGAACGTGCTCGCGGGTTTGTGGCATCGGACCATCAGCGGCCGAAACGACCAAAATTGCACCGTCGACCTGGGCGGCACCGGTGATCATGTTCTTGACATAGTCGGCGTGGCCTGGCATGTCGACGTGCGCATAGTGACGCTTGGGCGACTCGTACTCTTGGTGACTGGTCGCGATCGTGATGCCGCGCTGCTTTTCCTCCGGCGCGTTGTCGATTTGGTCATAAGCGACCGATTTGTTGACATCGCTCGGCAGTTTCTTTGCCAGCACAGCCGTGATTGCTGCGGTCAATGTGGTTTTACCGTGGTCAACGTGGCCCATTGTGCCAACATTGACGTGCGGTTTGCTACGTGAAAATGTTGCCATTTTTACTCCTTATATTAATTAGTTGACTTCGCGCGCGACGCAGTTTTTAGACCAGAGAGCCCGGGTGATGATATTACATCACCGAAAACTCCCGCCGCGCGGCGCTTGGCTCTATTGTAGCGAACTTTTTTTGTGAACGCAAGTTTAATTTTTGAACAAATCGCTATGCGTACCAGTCTGTATTAATTCCAAGATCAGTTTTTCCTCAACTATACAATATATTAGCACCCAATCTGGTTCGATGTGGCAATCACGAAATCCAGCCCACTCGCCGGTTAACGCATGATCATGATTCTTGGCTGGTAACTTCTTACCACGACGTAACAAGTCAACAACATCGTACAGTTTTTCAATTTTTTTGCCACGTTTAATAGCTAATTTAATCTGTTTTTCGCAACGTTTTGTATAAACAACTGCGTATTTAATGTCTGGCATATTTTTCACCCATGATGTCACTAAACATCTCATCGAGATCTGTGTAAGGTTTGCTAAGTCCCTTGCCAGCTCGAGCTTCACGCATAGTGTGCGCAGTAGCTCGATTGGGTGTTTTGCCAATCGCAAAAGGTAAATTATTGCTTTCCTTGGTAGCATTCAAAAACAGGCGAATTGCGGTAGGCATATCGAGACCGAGACGACGAAAAACCTTGTTCGCGTCATCTTTTACTCGCCTATCGACTCTGGCTTGTACGAGTGTGCTAGTTGCCATGATGTCCTTTCGTATTAATTTCACATACAATTGTACATGAAACGCATACCATATGTCAAGTGTTTTTATCGGTATGGCGACGCCTGGACAAGGCGCAGTCGATCATTTCACGAACAATCCATCATGTCTCTTTCCGTCAAACACCATGGTGGGGATTTTCTTGGTTTTGATTCGGTTGTCGACGATGTCGCGATTTTGGTCGATGACTTTTTTGACCTCGCTCGAATCGACCAATTTGGTAATTTCTGCTATCTCACGATCATAGTAGCCGAAATCCTTGAGCCAGCCATTCAAAACCTGGCGGGCTTCTTTGTCATTATAAGTATAATTAAAAGCGTTTTGGAAATTGTCGCCATCGGCCGTTTGGCCGGTGAACATGCGGTCAATTATCAGCCAATCGATTGGACGATGATAATTTTTATACGCTTCCAGTTCCTTTTCTGTCGGAAGATAGGAATTCATCGTCATGAAAGTTTCCAATTGTTGTCTCGGCACCAACCGCGCCGCCTCAATATAACGCGCGACCAGATACGAATTAGCAAAACGATCGCGAATCGGATAAACCAAGAGCGCCACGTTATATCTATCAAAGAAACCGCTCTCCTTTTTGGCCACATAGGATCGCCGACAGACAATGCACCCCGGATCGAGAACGTCGAGCGCCACAGGCTTACTCTCGTCGTACTCACTATAAAAGGACGGATTTTCAGGCAGATAATCACGCGCCTCCCAATGCTTCATGCGCGTCGGAATGGCCGCAAAAGCTTGGCCGAATTCGCTGAACCAATTGCCTGTCCATTCAAGCGGATTCTCGAAAAACCCAACCGTTTGGCTATCGATGCTACAGGCCTCCGTGCTGTTGAGCATGCAAGCGCTCGGCTGTGACGGATTGCACGTGCCGTAAACATATAGCGACACCAGCGATTTGACGCCAACCAAGAGCGACCAAATCGTCAGCAGGATGATCAAAACAGAGGTAATTTCAATAATCGCCGAGAGCGGTTTGACCCAGGTCGGATGCTTTAGCACCACTTTTTTGAGAATCGAATTTTTGATATCGCTCTTGAACGACGAGTCGCATTTTCTAAAAGTCGCCCGTCGCGACACGCAGTAGGTTGATTTCTTGAACAATTTCCAAATGCTGTCGGCGACTTTTTTATTAAATAACCGAATAATCGGCAGCGACAGAACCAGGATCGCCAAAACAATAAAAGCAGCGATGCAAACCATAACTGCCAACTATTTTAGCATTAGTTATGATACAATACTAGAGTGAGCCCGTAGCTCAGTGGATTAGAGCACTTGGCTTCGAACCAAGGGGTCGCAAGTTCGAATCTTGCCGGGCTTACCATGCGCCCGTAGCTCAGTTGAATAGAGCGTTGGTTTCCGGTACCAAAGGTCGTAGGTTTGAGCCCTATCGGGCGTACCAAGTTTTGGAGTTATCTATCGATTTCACCCGTTACTAGATTAAGTACGATTTTGTCGCCGTCGCGCAAAACTTTGGTGCCATTTTTGGTGCCGACTATGCACGGCAAGCCGAACTCGCGTGCCACGATCGCGGCGTGTGACATCACTCCGCCGTGGTCGGTCACCAATGCTCGCGCGCGGCGCATCAGCGGCACCCAGCCCGGGCTGGTCGACGGCACCACCAGGATTTTATCATCAGCCATCGGATCAGTGTGGGCGTGCAGCACCGCTACTTCGCCGCTGATAAAGTGCCTGCCGCCCGTGTTGGCAACCATGCCAGACACGGCACTGCTGGCTGAGCGAAAATCGATGTATCTTTCCCAGATGGCTTCTACGTCGTCCTGACCGACCGAGGTAATTTTTCGGCCGTCGAAAAACCAACCACTCTCGATTTTGATGAGCGGTCGTTCGATTGATCGCCTAGTTTTCATCATCCATTCTTTTCGCTCGTCCATGAACTCCGCCAAATGTCGCGCCAAGTTCAGCATCGCGATTTCTTTTTCGCTCAAATCGTTTTCTGCAGCCAATCGTTTTCGCTCGGCGCTCTGGTCTTTGAACTCGATCAGGCCATTCTCGTCGATGGCTTTCAAACGTTCGGCAAAATACCACTCGGCTTCGTCGTTCGGACCGCCGTAACCATCGCGTATCCACGGATATTTTTTCGCCATTTTCGCCACGTTGCGCGACTTGGCCAACTCTTCGTCGAGCAGATTTAGAAAAGTCGGTTTATCAGGTGTAGAAAACGCACCTCGAATCTTTAATTTGGTTCGTTCGTCAAAGCGCGCCAGCTGCGCGGCGATGGCTTTTTCGGCGCCGTATAGCGCGAACTCAGCGAATTCGGTCATCAGCCACGCATCGACGATTTTTTCGTCGAACTTTTTCCCGGTCAATCTCGTTAATTCCTCGGTCGCTTTTCGCCAGGCCGCGAGATCGCGCTCCAGGCGATCTTGTTTGAAAAACTCGTCAAAAATTCCTAAGGTAAAGTTGGAATAGCTGGCGGCGTTGATGAGAAAAACCACTTTGCCGCCGCGAAACAACCCAAATGTTTTCGGCGGGTTGGGCAGTTCGTTCGACGCGGCGCATGCCAAGAAAAAACGCTCGAATGCCGCCATAAAATCGCTCATGTATCGCACCGTGGCGCGCGACGGACCCCAGTAAAACAATTCTTCGGGCTCGCCGAGGTCGAAATTCTGGCGTTTCGTCGCAGTGGTGGTTATGGGGCGCGCCTGAATCAGCCACATTTTACTGTCGGCTTGCGCCCATTCAACATCTTGCGGACAGCCAAAAACTTTTTCGGCCTGCTCGGCGAGGTCGGTTAGGGTTTTGATATCGAACGGCGCCGCTGGCGATTCGCCCGGCTGCCACTCGATCCGCTGGGGCGTTACTTCGCCGCCGACCAAATTTTCGGCCAGGCCTTCAACGTATTCTGTGACGAATTTTTCTTCGCCCGAAACCGGATCTCTAGTAAATAACACGCCGGCGTAGTCGGGCGATAACATTTCCTGGACGATCACAGCGATACGAAAATCGGCCTGCCCCCCTCCGCATAAGCCCTCGCGCGATCCTTGGCGGAGTTGTGGCATTGCTCGATTTTGGTCAAGATATCGGCCGTCTCGACGTTCAAAAACGTCTCAAATTGACCGGCCCACGATGTGTCATCGGCGTCCTCGGCTAGAGCCGAGGAGCGCACCGCGTAAAGTTTAACGTCGTTCAACGAGCCGGTTATTTCGTCCTTGGCTTCTAAAGACAATCCGCCTTTCTCCGTAAAAGCATCGAGCCCAACAGCCCAACCATCCGGCACGGGCAAGCCATTCTGCAAAAGCTTCGCCAAATTGGCGGCTTTACCGCCGAATTTATTGGCATCAGTAGCAAAGTCAAGTTTTACGACACTCATAATAATTTTGGTGAGTCAGGTGGGACTCGAACCCACGACACCAGGCTTAAGAGGCCCGTGCTCTAACCAAACTGAGCTACTGACCCGTAGTAGCAACGACCATTCTACGTCATTCGTCACTCCCGCGCAAGAATCCGTGGTAAAATCTGCGAGAGATTTTACGTCCTCATTCGGAAAATCTAAACGAGCTTAGATTTTCTCTCGTTTCGTAGTAAAATAGACGTGTCATGAAAAAGCGTCGCTTGTTGTTCCTGATCGTGAATCTGGTCGCCATTTTGGTTAGCGCGATGAGCGTGTTTCTGCCCTGGTGGCAGGGGATGCGTCCGTCCGATGTGGCGCTAGCGGATATTTTGCCGTTCGGATCGTGGACAATATTCGGTTTCAGCCCCAGCGTGGTCATAGCGATTTTTGTCGCCGCCGCGGCTATATTGCTCGGCGCGCTACTGGCGCTAAAATTAATCGTCCTGGGCGGCGTGCTCGTCAATATCGCCACGGCTCTACTGTGGTTTTTGAAATTCGACATCGGTTGGCAGCCAGGCAAGTTCGGCTATGGTATTTATTTATTGGCCGCTAGTATTCTAATAGCCGCCTTTTCCCTACTCATTCCGAAACGAAGAAAGAAGCCATGAGATACAAGGAAAATGTACCTCTTTCAACATTGACCACCATGCGACTCGGTGGTGTGGCGCGATACGTGGTAGAGATTTTGAGTAAGGACGATTTGGTGGCGGCGATCGAGTTCGCGCGTGAGCGTGATCGGCCGTGGTTCGTTTTGGGCGGCGGCAGCAATGTCGTAGCAAAGGGCGATTTCGATGGCTTAATAATACTCAATCGCATCAAAGGTTTCGACAAATTAGAAGAAGACGAAGCTTCGGTCACGTACAAAATCGGTGCTGGCGAAGTTTGGGATTCGATTGTCGAACGACTCGTCGCGGCCGATCTGAGCGGAGTCGAAGCGATGAGCGCCATTCCCGGCTACGCCGGCTCAACGCCGATTCAAAATGTCGGCGCTTATGGCCAAGAAATCGCCGATACTTTGGTTGAACTCGAGGCTTATGATACGAGTAACGACAAATTTGTAAAGCTTGACGCCGAGGCTTGCAAGTTTTCTTATCGAAATAGCATTTTCAAAAATCCAGACACCAGACACCACATCATCACGTCTATCACATTGAAACTCAGTAAAGAACCGCCCCGGCCGCCGTTTTATCCGTCTCTGGAAAAATATCTAGCATCTCGTCATTCCGAACTCGTTTCGGAATCTACCTCAAATTCAGATCAGATCCTGGGCGCAGCGTTCGGAACGAACCACCAAGTTCAGGATGACAATTTTACTTTTTCTCCGTCAGAAATCCGCGCGGCCGTCATGGCCATCCGCGCCGAGAAATTGCCCGATCCACGGGACGTCGCCAGCGCTGGTTCGTTTTTCAAAAACCCGATCGTGTCACGCGCCGTGGCTGAAAAATTACTGTCTAGGTTCCCCGAAATGCCGCATTGGTCAATGTCTGAAAATCAGGAAAAGTTAGCAGCCGGGTGGCTAATCGATCAGGCTGGTTTAAAATCATACAGCTCTCACGGTTTACAAATTTATCCGAAAAACGCGCTCGTGGTGACGAATCTGACCGCCAGATCAGCCGACGATTTAAAACAATTCAAATCCGAAATCATCGCTCGTGTCAAGCAAAAATTCGGCGTCACGCTCGAGCAAGAGCCGGAGAATTTGACATAGGATAGTTCTGGATCGCCACGACGACAAGTCGCCTCGCGATGACGAGATTTCGAGAGTTAGTTGCCTATAGCTTTACAAAATAAGAATTTCTTGCTATAATTCGACGAAATATTTTGTGAGAATTATGTTATGGCATCCACCACTGAACATTTAGATAGCACCCCCCCCCCATTATCTCGAGAATTAGCCGGGCGAGTCGAGGAAAGGCTGCCCGTTCTATACGACCCAGTGAGAACTCGCCTTTTACATCAACGCGTCGGTTGCGACGCTTTTGTGTTAGTCGACGGCAAACTCATTGTAGATGAATCGTGGGCAGACGAGTCTCCCGTCGTACGAGAGGCCACTGACGCAGATAACATTGGGTCACGTAGAGCTATTGCTAATTTACCGCAAATTCCCAGAGACGATATCCTAAATTTTCATCTATTAGTCATTGCTGCGTTTGTCAGACATAACATCACAGTCGGACGATCCAGCTTGTCCGAGCCGCATTTACCGGATATGCGTATCGTCATTGATCCGTTGCGTCTTGACGACAATGGCGAGCCGCAACCACAGGTTGTTGAACTAGATACCGAGGACGAACCGGTTCGATTTGAGGAAGCAATCAGTGAAGAACAATTCGAAGAACTGAAGCGAAACTTTATGATTAATCATTTGATTAGACTCACAGAGATGATCCTGGAGATAGACAAGGGAGTTGTCTCTTTCGCCAAAAGAGTTCACCGAGCTGGCATATTGCTCCCCGGCGAGCAAGCTAGTGATATCCCGGAGTACATTGCGCCAAATCCAGGTTTTGCGATATATTCAGACAGAGAGCTAAGAGAAATGTCTAACCGATACTACCAATATTATGGCGATCGCCGTAGGCTCGAAGATTCTGAGGTCGCAGAAAGGATCGTTACTGGTGAGATAGACCGGGAGGATAGCCCGTCTCGTGAGCTAGAGCGGCGCGAAGCAATTAGGAGTCTAACATCTTCAAATCACGTTCCCGTCAGTCTGAGAGTTTTTGACCACCGGAGTCATAATAACGCTGGCATGATTGCCGGCATGAGACTCGAGCAACCTGAGATCAGTCTCCGCGTCGATAGAAATAAAGAAAACTACCTTGATCTGCCACGGTTATTATCGGGTGACTGGACAGAACAATTCGACCCACCAGCTTTAGCGGCTTTAGTAGCACAAACGTGTAAGCGCGACATAGCAGCTATTGAGATCTATAGTAATTACGACAGCCTAGATCAACGCAGGTATTATTCCTCAAATGCTGATGGTAGCGTTGTTCAAGAACTTGACCCTGAGCACGCCAGAAAATTGCTGACGGCAGAGCGGCTTAAAAAAAGTACTTATTACCATACCTCAGAAGAACTTGCGAACATCCAGCGAGCTTTGATTATAATGATCTACGACCGTATAGTGAAAGATCTAGACAGTGCGGAAGACCTACGGAAGAGAGAATTGGCAAACTTAGGCGTCCTTTACAAGGAAGATTTACGCTGGTACTTGGAAAATTACGGAAATGCTTGATTTGCTATTCTTTGTCTGATCATGGCAAAAATTGACGCGTGAATTCGGAAAATTTATAAGCCGATCCTGACTAAAAATTGTTTTCCACAGCAGCAATGGGATTGATGTAAATTTTACCCCACTATGTGCTTGTAAAGCAGGCGCGGCTTGCGCTATAATTGTATGGTAAGAAAACAGGGGGGTACCCGCAAGAGTTATGTTCACCATAAACGGCATTAGTTCTAGCATTTGGAGTAGGCTAGATGATTGGAGACGACATCCTAGCGCTTTTAGCGTCAGCGTCATCGGTTTGTCGGCGTTCGTCGTGATTACGACCTTGTTCGCTATGGCTCGCGCGGCGGCCGGCGATCTCGTTCTGACGCCGCCGACCGGGCCGTCGACCGGTGGCACGGTTGTTACTATGTCGGCAACGCCGGCATCTGGCGGCTGGTCGAGCCAGACTGTTGATTTTGCGTTTGGCGGGGCGGCTGGCACGACCGGAATGGAACAGACTTTCACGGCGCCGGTGGCTGGGTTGTACAAACTAGAAGTCTGGGGCGCAGAAGGTGGTGCTGGTGACGCTACTGCTTCTGCCGGCGTAGGTGGCAAGGGTGGCTACAGCACTGTAACAGTCCAACTAAATGCCAATCAAATGATTTACATCAGTGCTGGTGGCCGTGGTAATTTTGCTGCTGCTGGCGGTTGGAACGGTGGTGGTGGTACGAACAGCAACGTATCGGGTAGTGGCGGTGGCGCTAGCCATATTTCTCTTTCCTCTGGGTTATTAAGCAACGCGACTGTTCGTACCAACTTGCTGGTGGCGGCTGGTGGTGGCGGCGGCGTTCAAGTAAACGCAGTTGTGGGCTGTGTAGGTGGCGCAGGAGGTGGTACCAATGGCCAAGCTGGGCAGAATAATGTCGGCGGTGGCGGTAACTGTACGGGGCCCAACAGTGGTGGTGGTACTCAATCTGCTGGTGGCACCGTATCGCGGGGACAGGCCGGCTCGGCTGGTCAGGGCGGAACTAGCACACAACAAGGCGGCTCTATTTATAGCGGCGGCGGCGGCGGCGGTTGGTTTGGCGGTGGTGCTGGCGACGGCACTGGTGGCGCCGGTGGCGGTGGATCGGGATGGTTGCGCACCGCGGCGCTAAACGGCGTTGCAATTACTAACAGTTCTACGGTGGATGGCACAACGACCTTTGCGCAACCAGACGGCACGATGGCAGTTGGTCACGCTGGTGATGGCTATGCGCGAGTGACCATTTTGGCTGGGGGTTTGTTCTTTAAACCGACGGTTTATTTCGGCGGCACAGCGGTCAACCCTAGCAACGTTAACTTCTGTGATTACAGTGGTCGCGTTAATGGTGCTGGTTCTACCGGTGTCTGTACGCCCGACACGGTGACCTTCACGACGCCACCACGCGGCGCTCTGCCGGCAACGGTTAACGTTTGGCTGAGCTTTGACCCCAGCAAAACTGGCGAGTTCGTTTACTGGACGCCAGCGACGGCTTATTCTAATCAATGTTTGGCGGCTGACGGCGTGAACTGGGTGACGCAGCGCAATATCGCGGCCAATACGGCGACGACTTGTCGGATTGTGTTGAACAACGCGTTTAGTGGCACGATTGAACTGTCTGATGATTATTACGACACGATCGATCCGGGGTTATCGGGGACTTTTGCCAGTAGTGATCCGCGGTTTGACGGCGTGGACACGTTTACGGTGAATTATACGGACACCTATGATTCGACGGGACAGACGCTGTATTACACATACACTTCGCCGTCGTGGAGCACGTTGCTGGGCTATTGGAATCCGGACGGCAGCAACCAAGACGATCTGTTTTGGCCGGGCATCGAGGTCACCACAACGCCGGGTGCTGGTGTGCCGCCGATTGTCCAGTCCAGCGACAGTTTGTTCTTTGGCATTTTGGCGGAAGCCTACATGATCACTAGTAACAGCGCTTCTTTCTGTGAAGGTTGCGAATCGACATTCACGATTACGACTTATGGCGCGCCGTATTTGGGCACTATCACTCTGAGTGAAGATTTGAGCAACAGCGACGACCCCAGCGGCACGGCCGGCTTATTCAACCCGGGCGCAGTTAATTTTGCCGGTCAGAATGGTGCTGATATGAGTTTTCGTTATACACCGGAGACTACCTCTGTGTCGCCAAATTGGACGCGGCTGAACGGCACCAGCGCCGGGCCGGCCATTACTGATAATTACATCGACATCAATGTGACGCCGGCCAGCATGCGGATTACCTGGAATGATGGTGTCGGCACGCCGCACCTGGCTCGGGGCGGCACTGGTACATTTACCTTGACGGTGTATGATCCGAATATTGACGACGTGAAGTTGGAGGATTTATTGAACGGTTCTGGACTGGCCGTGGGCGGCATATTCGAAGACATATCGAGCAGCCCCAATCCGTCGGGTACCTTTGATCCTGGCACCAACACCTATGATTTCACCAGCTGCGCTAGCCTCGGCTCCGATGACTGCGTGCGAGTCTTTCGCTATACCATGCCCAGTGACCTATCCAACAGCGCATCCTATATGACTTTTACTACTACTACTACTACTACTAACGATTTTACGTTCCTAAATGTCAATATTGACGCCGACATGATTGCTTTCAGTTGCGGCGTCAGCAGTCCAAATTGTACGATTGCTTATGTTGGTGAGTCGCAAGATTATAATCTTAGACCGAACGGCACTTTCACTGGTTCGGCCGACATCACTTCTGATGATCCGCTGGCGGTATTTAGTTTGGGCAATACGGCCAATTGGTCGGACAGCGCTAATGCCGTTGGCATTAGTTATACTCCCGGTACGCCCGGTCGGTATATGTTGTCAGCCGATGTGACTAGTGCGACATTTCCGGGTATGGATGGGCAGACTTATTATTCGGACGATGCTGATTCGTTGGACGATTACATCTGGGTGATCGCTAATGAGGCATCGTTTGCCGGTGATCCAATTATTCCGAACAGCGGTAGTGGTACTTATACCTTGGCGCTCAATGGGCCTTTTGATGGTATCGTGCTGCTAGAGGATAATGATGCTACGAGTGGCTTGCCGCAAGGCGGCAGCTGGAGTAACGGCGGGATTTGCAGATTTACCTTTGATGATTATAATCCCGACACTAACGCCAGTTCTTGTACTTTTACCTATACGCCAACTGTTGAGGCTGAAGATCGCAACATCACCATCGCGCCAGTTTTCCCGCCAACGTTTGATCGCCCCATAGACATCACACCGATGGATGTTTTGGTTTATGGTTTTCCGGATATCAGAAATATCACGCCGGCCGAGGGTCCGACCTATGGTGGTACTACGGTCTGGATCGGCGGCGTCAACATTAACAGGATTTCGTTCATTACCTTTGACGGGCAGCCATGTACGAACCTACGGGTGATTGTCGATGATACGTTGTTGACCTGTAACGCACCAGCCCACGCCGTTGGCACGGTCGATGTGCTGGCTAATAATATCGTACCACCGTACGAATACGACGAAGACGAACCGCCCAATATTATCGGTGGTGGGCCGCTCCAGTTCACCTATTTCGACGTGGCGGATGATTTTATAAATGAATGTGACGAAGACGGTAACGGCTCATGGACGACGACGCCGTACGTGGCACCGGGTACGACAGTGGATTGTCGTGTTACTTTACTAAATGGTCGCTGGCAGGGCGAAGTGCGGTTGTCGGACGACTGGGACGAGACGATTGGTCACGGCTTGACTGGTGTCTTTGCTTCCGCGGACGGTCGTTTTAGTGATGCTAGCGGTAATGTCTTTAATTTGACTTATTCGAATACGGCCGATCCGGCCGACCAGGTGTTGGAATATACTTGGACGTCGCCGCCGTGGGGAGATGATTCGAGCGGTTTGTTCCAATATTGGAATCCCGATCGCAGCAACGAGGGCGACCTGTGGTGGCCGATGATTAATGTCGATATTCCGATTGATGAATATTACGATGTCTGGCTCTATTCCAGCGAAGACAACGTGGTGTTTGGATTGCTAGCGCAGGAGTACTTTATCGAACCGGACGGGACTTATTCTTTCTATTGTATCGATTGTGAAGTTGATTTCATCGTCTCGACTTATGGCGCGCCGTACGAGGGAATTATATCGGTAACAGATGATCTGAGTAATAGTGACAACCCCAGCGGCACCAAGGGTATTTTCTGGGCGGGCGGTTCGCCGGGCAATCCTGGCGTTATAGATTTCGCCGGCACGGATGGCGCCGATAATAGCTTTAGTTATATCCCCGCCACCACCGCTACGCCAAATGTTTCGAATCCGCCTTGGGATGTCTTTATCCGATTGCAAGGCACCAGCTCGGATCCGCAAATGTTATCAGAAAGTCACTACGACATCGCGCCAGTTTTGGATCCCGGCATTTACATCATTCCGGACGCCGGTTGTAGTTTTGTTTATCGCGGCGTGCCTTGTACTTATACTTTGTTTGTTGAGTTTGGCAGCAGCCAAAACTGGAGCGGCACGGTGCAATTGGACGATGTCTTTATGAACGGGACGCCTGGCAGCGGCGAGTTCATTGATAATTCCGGCAGTGGTGACGGCAATCCGGGTAGTACTTTTAATACTAGCACTAATACCTATACTTTCACGGCCGGCGGGGGCGAGACATATTATCGTACCTTTACTTATATTTTGCGCGATGATGCGGCCGTTCCGCCACTTTTCCCCAGCCACATTCTGCAATTGACCGCAGAATCGGACAGCCCCAATAATCAGACCTTTACCAATTTGTTTATCTATGCCAACCGCCTTAACATTAACTGTGCGCCGGGCTATTCGGGCTGTAACATCGGTTATGTCGGCAGGCTGCAGGATTATTCGTACACGCCGAACGGCGCCATGATGGGTTCAGCCGGCATCGCGGCTCGGAATGCTGATACGCTCGCGTCTGCTGGTAATTTAGGCACGCTAACTTGGTCGACGATTTCGGCGACGTCGCAGACTTTGTCGTATACGCCGCACGTGCCGGGGCGCTATGAGCTCGTCGCCACGGTCAACGCCGGCGCGACACCTTTGTCTTTGTCGAATCAGAGTTTTTCATCGAGGGATGTTAATCCGTTGTCGCTCAGCGATTACATTTGGGTGATGGCCAACCAGATGACGATAACTGGCCCGAGCTATTTGCGCTATGGCACACCCGGCAATTTCAAGCTAACGATGAACGGTCCATTTGAGGGCACCATTGATCTAACTGATTACATAGATGTTTTGGAAGGATCTCCGGCGGGCGGCGGCTTTGTTGATAATTATTGCACATTTTCATTGGATACTGATTATGATCCAATCAGCAACACCACTTCGTGCAATTTCCAATACACCCCCGATCGGTTCGAGGATGTGACCATCGTAATTTTGGCGCCAAGTATTAATGGTAGTTATGACGGACCCATGGTTAGCACGCCGTTAACTCTCAAAGTTTACGGTCGGCCGGTCATCGATACGGTTTCGCCTGACTCTGGCCCGACGACGGGTGGCACGGGTTTCGGTTCTTCTTATAATCTCAGCGGAGTTATTAGGCTGACTGGTACGGGCTTGGCAACCGTAGTTGGCGATCCGAACTTTGATGGTTTATTTATGGGTAATATCCCGATTGACATGAGTAGCATCAGTATTTTTGACGACAATACCATCGAGTTTGTGCCGCCACCGAATGCGGCCGGTGAAAAGGATATTATTATCCAGGTTGGTAACCGAACTTATCACCATCCAGGTTATTTTACTTATGTCCAAGCGGTCGATAGCATAAATCCGACTCTTGGCCCGACGACGGGCGGGTTGGGCTTTGGTGCCAGCTATAATCCCGATGGCACCGTGACTATTAAAGGCGTCGATATCACTAATTCAGCGCGCTATTCGGATGGTGTCAATCAATATTATGGTTTGGGTTGGCTGGACTTCACCGGATCACAGTATATAAACACCGGTGTCAACCAGCTCGGCAACACCAGCATGACGATCGACGCCACACGCTATAGCGGCCGATATGCCGCTGGCGTGTTGGTGTCTGGTGATTATTTCACGATAATCTTGCCTGACTCCGACTTTATGTTGCCAACTGCCAACTACGGTAATCTTAGCGGCGTGACCGCTGGTAGCGCCATGAACATTGGTGATCGAATATTGGCTACACTGAGCGCCGATGGCACGGAGGCTGTATTTACCGATAGCATTAACGGCGGCCCCGCTAATGTCAACCAAGCCGTTCCTGCCACTCCGCCCAGCACCCCATATAACATATACCTAGGTAGCGCCAATAACGGTGCCGGTATGGCTGGTGGTATGGTGGGCAGGATTTATAGTTTCAGCATCGACAAGGACAGCACCACCGACGACCGTAATTTCGTGCCGGTCTGTACCATGGACGGTACCACCGGTGGTATGTTTGACACGTTGCATAATGTTTTCTATCCGTCCAATGGCGCGCCGTTTGGTTGTAACGACTCCAGCATCTCGCCGCCCGCCGTCGTTTTCGGTGGGACTGCGGCGACCGATGTCCAGGTAGTTAATCTAGACACCATTAGAGTCGTACCGCCGCCGCGCTCGGCCGGTCTGGTCGATGTCGACGTCGTAGTCAACGGCATCACCGCCACGCTGTCGGACGCTTATACCTATCGCCTGCCGCTGTCAATTTTCACCATCTATCCACCGACCGGAACTATAGATGGCGATGATTTGGTCACCATCACCGGATACGGATTCATCCAATCCGGCTGGAAGCAAATCTCGACTGGCAACACTCACACTTGTGCCATCGCCAGTGACGACACGGCTTACTGTTGGGGAAGTAACAGCTCCGGCCAACTCGGTGACAATACCACAAATCAACGAGATCTACCGACCGCTATTAGCGCCGGAAATACTGGTCTGCTGGACGGCAAAAGAGTCAAGCAAATCGCGGCTGGCAATTCGCACACCTGCGCCATCGCCAGCGACGACACATTATATTGTTGGGGAAGCAACACAAATGGCCAGTTGGGGGATACTACCACGAATCAACACAACGTCCCCACCGCCGTTAGCTCCGGCAACACCGGCCTGATAGGTGGCAAAACGGCCAAGCAAATCACGGCCGGCACTTTGCACACTTGTGCCATCGCCAGTGACGATACAGTCTACTGTTGGGGAAGTAATGGTTCCGGCCGACTCGGTGATAACAGTTTGACCCAGCGCCCCGCTCCCACCGCCGTCAGCTCCGGCAACACCGGCCTGGTGGGCGGCAAAACGGCCAAGCAAATCACGGCCGGCGACGCTCACACTTGTGCCGTGGCTAGTGATGGCATGGCTTACTGTTGGGGACTTGGCGACACCGGTCAACTCGGAAATGGCTATACTAATAATAGTAGCATCCCGATCACCATTAGTAGTTATATCAACCCCGGGCTGCTAAGCGGTAAAACGGTTCAGCAGATCACGGCCGGCAGTAACCACACCTGCGCTATTGCTAGCGATGGCACGACGTATTGTTGGGGCGGCAACGCAAATAGCCAACTCGGAAATAATGGTGTCGGTACACAGACTCTTCCGACCGCCATTAACTTCGGAAGCACCGGCCTAGTAGGTGGAAAGACCGTCAAACAAGTCGAGGCTGGCAACTCTTATACCTGTGCCATCGCTATCGACGACACGGCCTATTGTTGGGGATTCAATGGTTTCAATCAACTCGGTGATAGCACTGCCTCTACTCGAGCCGTTCCCACCGCCGTCAGTTCCGGCAACACCGGCCTGGTGGGCGGCAAGCCAGCTGTCCAGATCGCGACCGGCAACAATCACACTTGCGCTATTGCTGGTGACGGCGCCGCTTACTGTTGGGGGAATAACACCTCCAGACAACTCGGCGACAACACCTCTGCCGTTACTCAAACTGTGCCATCGCCAGTCTACACCGTAACTTTGCCGATACCACAGTCGTCTTTGATATCGGCGGCACACCCGTGCCGTGCACCAATGTCACAGTTCTTTCGAATACCGAACTGACCTGTAAAACGTCGGCGCATGATCCGGGCTTGGTGTCTGTTACTGTGATGATAGGCAGCGAAATCGCCACCTTGGTGGCCGTGCCCGATCCGAACGGAGATGGCAAAATGCCGATTCTGGACAGTCAAGGCCGTTCGATCGGCGGCTTCCTTTACCTTGATGATCTCTTCATCGAAGTTGGCAGCGATGACGTAGTGGATCTTTCGATATCGCCCTCCGCGCCGTTTGACGAAGCTCCGCTAGTCGTTGTCGTGGCCACTAACAACCCGGGCGGTTACACCTTGAGCATCGAGAGCAAAGGCGCCAACCTCGTTTGTGCAGACAATCCCTCGCTAGTTATACCATCGACGGCCGTCAACACGATCGGTTTCGGCACCTGGGGCTACCAGGTCGGCACATCCACCACCGCAAACGGCTGGGCAGCCACCCCGACCACCATGACCCAGATCGCTTACAACGACCAACCGGTAGATCCCGAAAACACCCAGGTCAACTTCGCCGTTAGAGACGGCAATCCGATACCTTTGAGCCCCCGCTGTGGCAAATACGTCCAGGACGTCATCCACACCGCAATAGCTAATATGTAGTTATTTCTTTGTTTTACTTTCGCGATCTTTTCGTTTTTTCAAGAATACTATGATCACAGTAGTTATAAACACTGCCGCAATTCCGGCACTGATGAGTAGGTCTTTGACCGCAATAGTCATACCGTTGAACTGAATCGTCCCGGTGTTCGGCGGTTCCACGCCGTCTGGCCAATAATAGACTACCCACTCTCTAACCAAAGTCTCGCCGTTGAGCCCCGTCACCGTTAGAGTGATGACGTTTCTACCTATTTTTAGTCCGGGTATCCCGCCCGACGCTTCCTTGATGATATACGTCGCGTAACCGCTCGAGCCGGGCGCCAGCGGCGTGCCGTCATAGACGACCCCGACGTTGCCTTGGCTGTCTGTGACTGTTAATTGCACTCGGCTCAAGTTGTTGGCTTCGAGGTTGACGTTTAGCGGCAAGTCATTCCTATTCGCCACCATATCCGTCGTCGAATCAGACACATACGGTAAATTGTTGCCGTCTTTGTTAGTTAGTTTGGAATCGATAATTTCCGGTCCCGGTTCGCCCGGCAAAGTATAATTTATGATTAGCTGTCGATGGATATCTTCGGCCGGGCTGTTGATTGAGCTCGTCACATAAAAATCCAGGACGTTTTTCCCCACTTGCAAGAGACTAGCCAAACCGCTGTACTGTAGAATTTCGAACGTATCGCCCGTAGCATCAAATGCCGGATCGCCACTCGAGAAAATTTCGTTAAATATCTCCAAAGAAGCCGGGTAAGCACTATTCGTTATAGTCACAACCATTTGCGCCGCACCCTTGATAGTGGTATTAACAGTAACATTTGGATCGGTCACATTATATTCACCACTACTGTCCGGCGGGATTGGCATCCCCGTCGAATTGCTAACCAATTCACCGACCATCTCAGTACAATCACCGACGCACGTTACGGTCACGCTAACTGTGGTCGAACCTAGCACCCCCGGATCACGCAAGGTCATCACCACTTTGAACGCGATCGCACCTATCACCAAAACTCCAGCCACCGCGCCAACTATCCAGAGCCCTGGCTTGAATCGTTTATTCTTTTGTTTTCCCATGCATTGGCCTTTATTTAATAACAAACCATTACCATTTTATCATTCACCGCTACCGATTGTCAACTAGTGTTTTTCAGACTGTTTCTTCCCTTTTCCCTTCGATACCTTCATATATATCCACAGGCCTATTAACAGGATGGCCACGATAATCGCAACGATTAGGGCGATGGGAACCACCAACACTGTCCTGGTGAGTACTGTGGTTTCGCCAAGCACGGTGGCTTCGACTGTGACCTTGTATAGCCCAAGCTGCGGCGTTTTTTCCCACCTGTCCGTCATCAGTCGCTCGGTTTCCGCCATAACTAGCGATTTCTTGTTCTCAGAATAGACTTC
>WQXA01000012.1 GCA_009785095.1 Candidatus Saccharimonadota bacterium
CCCCAAGCTTTTATCCAATTTTCCCTGCCGCCCGGATAATGAACTTCGTATCTTGCTTTCGCCATAAGCCTCGCACTCCTTCCGCCCACACCGTCTTATTCAACGAGACACAGTATAACACTACCCCCCCCCCTAATTGTCAAGAGGTTTTTTAAATATACGCTAACGACTCTCGACGGAATTTATTAGACGCTCGGTGAAATCTTGTGCCCAGGGGAACAAATCAACCGTTTGAGCGAGAAACCAAACCACGATCGCCACGATGACTGTACCGCCGATAAAAACCCCGAAACCAAAGAAAATCCCACGCAAAAAATTCACGCGTGCGAAATGCCACCGATTAGCAACGTAAACGTCCTCAAACAGCGCACGCAGGCCATCGCGCTGGGCGCTAGTCAAGGCGCTCCCGGAAGATTTCTCATCCGACACTTTCTCGGCGATTTTGCTTCCCGGCGATTGGCTTTTCTTTTCAATATTACTCATCGCAATGAATTATAGCACGATTTGACACGAATGGGCAATCGGGAATATCGACATAGAGCTGGGCGGCTGGCGCAAGTCCGTGTAATAAGAATCCCATAAAAAGAAGTTCCGGAGTAGATGGCTAGCACCTTTCGGGAACTTCAACATCCCCATTGTAGCAAACTTTTTATTTAATGTCAACAACTTCACCGTGACGATTGACGAATTTTATTCGCTTGATCTCCGCTATTTCTGATAACTGTTTTGACAATTCACGCGCAATGGCTTTGTCTGGCACGCGCTTCATGCGCCTAGAATCAAAAACGATTCTGTCCGATTGCCAGCGTCCCTCTTTCAAATTCCTTTTGATAGTCCTAAGATGATCAGCTGTCGGCGCTTTCATTTCCCACTTGATCCCGTCAATATAGCAATCGGCACTTGTTTCCCGCAGACGATTACTCTTGCGGATAAACTCGACGATATGACCATATTTAATCAAAGATTTAGCTGTTTTGTGTTCATGCGGCCAGATATTTACTCCGTCAGGAATAATAATTTTGCCTTGCTTGCTGAGTTTTCTTGTCATTGGACATATTATACCATAACCGAAAACACCCCTCGAAACTAATTCCCGGCGGTTTTGCTACTTCTTGGCGGATGGTTTTTTGGTGGTTTTATCGTCTTCGCCGTAGTTTAGGACGTCTTGGCCGGCTTTTTTGGCTTTCTTGACCACTTTCCTCGCGGCTTTTTTGGCTTCTTTGGTTTTTTCTCCGGCGAATTCTTTGGCTTCGTCGGCCTTTTTCTTGAGGTCAGCGCGGGTTTCTTTGCCTGATTTTGGCGCGCTCAAAAGGCCGGCCACTGCGCCGATCGCGCCTCCGATAACAGCGCCCAAAAAGAACTTTCCGCCCGATGATTTGCCTCTACTCATGATGATTCCTCCTCTTTTTAACAAATTTCCTGACATATTTTACCACAATTTTGGCGATTATGGCAGGGCTAGCTAGGCGGCTGATGTCCGAGACGGTGTTTTTGACGGTCTCTGTTGTGTCGCGCACATTAGCGGCCGCATCGTCGAGTTTGACGGCGATTCGTTTGATTTTTATCGAGACTCTGATGAACATAATGCTCAGGATGATACCGAGCAGAAGGAAAATCGCCAGGAAGGCCGAAAGGATGATGACTAGTATTTGGAATGCGTCCATGCTTTTATTTTATCCTTTCTATTTTAATTTGTCTACCCTTTTATTATATCTACTGCATCACAAACCCACGCACATCATCGGCGTAATCTTCGTTGTCTAGCACGTATTGCAGATGCGCCAGGAAATAATTTTTCGGGTCGCCGGTGGTTTTCCATTGGCCTTTGGTTTTGACGACATAGACATCGCCGCGCGCCGCCATTTGAGTGATGGCGTCCACCGTCCAAAGCTCATTGTCGAGACCCGTCATGTTAGGTCTTAGGTGATCGAAAACTTCCGGCGTCAAGAGGTAGCGGCCGTAGCTTGCGAGCGTCGACGGCGCTTTGCCGACGGCCGGCTTTTCGACGATATTGTCCAATTTGTCGCCCTGTTTGAGACTGATGATGCCGTACTTGTGCACCACCGATGGATCGACTTCTTGACCCATGATGATGGCCGCGGCATCGGAATGCTCAGCAAAAGCGTCACACAAAGTTTTAGTATCGGACGTGCCGAAAACCACGTCGTCGGAATAGATCGCCACGAACGCTTCGTCATCGGCAATGTATTCGCGCGCGCTAACGATCGGCGAACCGTTGCCGTACGGCAGCGCTGGGTCTTGGATGATTATGCGGATTTTCGGAAAATCCAACACCTCGCGCACCACCTCGTAGCGCTCGGCCTTGCCCTGCGCGATCAGCTGTTTTCTGATATGGTTGACCGCGTTGTTGAAATAATCCTCGTAGATCGGTTTGCCCTCGGGCGTGGCCACGATGATGATTTCGCGGATGTCGGCCGCCACACATTCCTCGACGACCAACTGCATGATCGGGCGGTTACCGATCGGTAACATGCCCTTCGGCACAGTTTTCGCGATCGGCAGATAACGCGACGCGTAGCCGGCGTCGGTGATGATGGCTTTGGTGGGTTTTCGATACTTTGTCATAGTGTGTCTATTATAGCATCTTTAACGGAAAAACATTACGCTGTTTACAAATTCTGCTTGCAAAAATATGATATTTATGCTACAATGGAAAAGTTATGCCATTAAGAATCCCCGGTGAAGCAGATATCAGAGCCGCTGCCAAGCAACATAGCGCGAGGCAAGCGAGGCTGTTTGCTTTGTGGGACGATTACGAACAGAACGTAAGTAAGCCCCCCCCCAACTTATCTGTGTAAGGCACGGCGAAAGCATTGGAAATGCCAACCAAAGAACTTTTAGCCCTGATAAAATTCCACTGACTGAAATTGGTCACTTAGAGGCAAAGCGTTTTGCTGAACGCTTCATGAATGAAATTAGTTCAACGACTACCCATCCACGACTAGTGGTAGCAACGCCTCGCATTCGGACTCAACAGACCGCGGAGCCATTAGCTAGAGGACTAGAAACTGACTTGGTAGTACTACCGGGTCTAAGAGATCTCAATTATTTACAACCAGATAAAGCCAATGGGACAACACGCAAAGAACGTAACCCCTTGTGCGCAGAGTGGTGGCGACGTTCCGCGGAGAATGATGATTATGTAGACTCTGGTTCAGATGATACAGTTGAAAGTCTGAATCAATTCCGGGCAAGAATCTGCACCTCTCTTGGAGTATTAGCGGCATTATTACGGAACGGCTACGTCAACCAGATTATTGCTTATGCTCATGGGGGAGTAATTGCAGCAGCTGCGAACATCATTCAGGGCAACGAGAATTGGACAAACGAATGGTGTCGACTAGGAAGATCGAACCCCCACCTCCGTAACACACAGGCGGTACGTTTTTCACTAGGCACAGATGGAGAATTTGCGCTAATGAATAAAGCCGATCTAGATTTATTCCCCGATCTTTCCTAATTTCTCCCGAATTAATTTTTGCGCCAGAGCTGGGTTAGCCTGGCCTTTTGACGCTTTCATGACTTGGCCGACGAGAAAGCCGATGACTTTTTCTTCGCCGTTTTTGAAATCTTGCACGGCTTTGGCGCATGCCGGGTCGGCCAAAACAGCGTCGACGATTGATCCGATGGCGGATTCGTCGCTGACCTGGAGCAAGTTTTTGCTTTCGGCGATTTTGCGCGGATCGGCGTCGCGGCTCAATATGGCGACGAAAATTTCCTTGCCCGCGGTCGAGCTGATTTCGGATTTAGCCAACATGTCGGCCAGTTTGATCAAATTTTCCGCCGATGGCAAAAACTTGTCATCGCGAGGCGGCTCGTCGCCGTGGCGATCCATGGATTGCTTCGTTTCACTCGCAATGACATCTGCTGGCTGCAAATCATCGTCCGCGCCGGCGTTTTCGTCCTCGGCTGGCAGGGTGCTGGCGAACAAATTCGCGATGCGTTTGGCCGCGTCGGCACCGGCCTGATCCAGAATCTCGGCCAGTAGTTTCGCGATATTTTGATCACGCAGAATTGTCCGCACCACCGACTCGTCGACTTTTAACGCGGCGAATTTGGCGCGGTACTGCGGCGGCAGAATTGGCATGTCGGCCTGCATTTCGGCGATCTCGGCGTCGGTCAAAATCACCGGCGGAATGTCAGCATCGGGCATGTAGCGATAATCCTGCGCGTCTTCTTTTGACCTTTGCGACACGGTTTTCTGCGCGTCGTCGAGCCAGCCGCGAGTTTCCTGCGTGATTTTTTCGCCTTTTTCCAAAATTGCGATTTGCCGCGCGATTTCGTATTCGGTGGCTTTTTCGACGCTGCGGAAACTGTTTAGGTTTTTGATTTCGGTTCTGATGCCCAATTTTTCGCCCGGCTCCGCCACGGAAATGTTGACGTCGAAACGCATGTTGCCGTGATAGAGGTCGCCGATCGTCACGCCGGCGTAGGTCATCAGGCCGTGCAGCTCCTCGGCATATTCGCGCGCCTCGGCGGCAGAGTGAATGTCCGGCTCGGCGACAATTTCGATGAGTGGCGTGCCGGCGCGGTTGAGGTCGACCAGGCTGTGATCGCCGTAATGCGTCAATTTGCCCGCATCTTCCTCGAGGTGAGCGTGGTGAATGCGAACCGCGGATTTCGGCGCGATACTTTCGTCATTCTGCGCGTCAGTCGCAGAATCTAAATCTTTTATCATCAGATAGCAATCGATATCTGAATGTACGGCTTTGCCGTTCTCATCCACTTCATCAAACCAACAACGATAAGTTTTTTTGCCATTTATCGGAGTAATTTTATAATGTAATTTTTCGTAAAGTTTCAACGCGGGTTTATTTTCAACTTCCACACTAAGGCCGATTTCGGAAAATCCGCGCACGAGCGCCTCGTTTTCCGCTGTTTCCAGCAGTTTTGATGCGATGCCATGTTTTCTAAAATCTTTTTTCACGAACAGTGCGTTAATCGCCGGCAAATTTGGATAAAAATCCGTTACGACAACATCCGATCCGGCGTTCGGATCGTCGTCATCCCATTTATCCAACCAGAGGTTAACTCGCCCTACAATCTTGCCGTCAATTTTCGCCGCGAGCAGCACGACTCTGCCGTCTCGCACACGCTCGCGAAACTGACCGACCCGCACTTCACGCGCGATCTCCGCAAAGTCATCGCTATCGGCATCAACTTTTTCAATTGTAATCTCAGAACTTTGCGCATTTTGTCGCGACGGCAAATCCACCCAGCCACCAATAATAATCGGTTGATACATCTGCGAAATCTGGTAGCCTTTGGGCAGATCGGGATAAAAATAATGCTTGCGGTCGAAACGCGATTCGTGCGCGATCTCGGCGTTGAGTGCCTTGCCGGCGCGAGCGGCTTTGACGATCGCCTCGCGATTGAGATACGGCAACATGCCCGGCAGCGCGTAGTCGATAGCGCTAACTTTGGCGTTTGGCGCCGAGCCGCGCGCGTCGTTGTCCACCGCGCTAAATAATTTGGTTTTGGTCGCGAGCTGGACGTGGCACTCGATGCCGATCGTCGGCAAATAACCGCGCACCAGATATTTCTCCAGCATCTTTTCATCAATCAGCGAACCGTTTTCGCCAGCGGAACCTAAACCCATCTTTCCTCCTCTGCTTTCTTAGCTATTAGAGTAATCCAATGATTGCCGTATTGTCCTTTATATTGACCCATTTCAATATCAGAAAAGCCAGCCGCGCGCGTCGCTGATTCGATATCTTTGGCTGACCAATAACTAAAATACCGCTCGGTGCCGAGATAATTATCTTTCCAACCCTCGCCTTTGCCATTTTTTACGTCAAACACGAATCGCCCCCCCCCCACTTAGTGCACCAAAAACTTTCTTGAGCGCCGCTTTTACTTCCTTGTGCGAAAAATGAACTAAGGTAGCTTTGGCCAAAATGTAATTATAGGTATCAGGAAATTGGTCAGTCATTAAATCAAACTGGATCGGGTCGAGCCCAATCGTCGTCAGATAATCGACGAACGCGCTCGGGGCGTCTGAGACCTGGATATTGTAACCGAGCGAGCGGATCAGCCGAGCCTCCCGACCGGTCGCCGAGCCAATTTCAAACAGTTTGGCGTTTTTTGGTAAGCCCGCGAGACTGCGAGTAATCCACGGGGCAGAAAGGTGGATTTTTTTAGCCTCCGATCTAGCAATGTATTCCTGCGCACAGTCTTCGTAAACTTGGATCGTCTTTTGATTATTCTCGTTTTTGGTCATTCTGCCTCTCCTAGACCTAACATCATAGCAAAAGGGCGTGGCCCAAGCTGTGCAGCAAGAGCGACGCCCGTGATTGCATTACCATTGTAGTAAATTATTTTTCGCATGTCAACACCTTTTCTTCTTTCGTGATTATCAGCAACCTTTTCCATGGATTGCGCATCTTGAAATCCTTTTTTAGCCGCTTAGTTACCGCGTTTATCTGATTCTTCCTAAGCTTCCGCAGATCAAAAATCAAATTTTCCGACTGCTTCAACCCAGCCCGTTCGGCGTGGTCGAGTGTGTATTTACCATTTTTCTCGACTGATTTGATCTCCCACTTCAAATTGTCATCTATCTGGATGTCTGGTGTTTTGGAACCTTTCCTGCGATTCGGTTTTAGGAACAGGATGTGCTTTTTAGCGAATTTATTGATGACCAGGATGTCCACAACTTGGCTTTCTGACTCTGTCGGCGTTGCGCCAAGTTCTTTTTCGATGAGAACTTTTCGGGTCATTTTGTTTCTCCCAAACTCAACAAATTCATCGTGTACGCTTTTTGCACAAGTTGAGCTGGCAAGAAAAACTCGTGCGTCAAAGCATTGTGCATTTTTTGCATAACTTCGCGCAAATCTCCTACTTGAACTATCCGGATTTTCCGGATAGTTGTCACGTCGTTCAATTTGCCGCTGCTCCCCCTTTTCATATCGCCCCCAATTCTTTTAGGGCTTTTTTGTAAGTAAGCAGCGCGCGGCGGGCGCCGATTATGTTGATTTTGTGATCGGTTCTTTGGGCGACTTGGTTGCGCAATTTGTGCGCCGCTCGCACCGCGCTCGGGTTGCTCAGCTTGTCCTTGGCGTCTTTTAGCCGACCATCCATCGTGTCACCCGGCAGGTCGAGTTCGATCAAAACTCGGTCGAGTAATTTGTCCGCGCTCAGGATCGCAAATTGGTAAGTCGCAGTGTTGTTTTTGTCCAAATTATTTTCGATTTTTAGCCAAGCCATACGGTATTCTTCCTTGTTGAGCAGCCCACGTCGGCCGCGCGTTAGCACGAGCACGGCGGCGATTATGGCGCCGATGATCGCGACCGCGGCAAACATCACAATTAGTAGCAACGTCATTTCACCGCCTCCAAAATCTTGGCCTGGATTTCGTCTAATTTTTCGTCCGCCATTTTTGGCCCTTCGATCGTCGACAGCCAACCGCGATATTCTTCGACAAATTCGGTTTCTTTCGACCAAACGTCGGTCTGTGCGGCCAACACGCCGTGCAATGGATAAAGTTTTGCATGAACATAAGCCACGCCCGTGCCTTCGTAGACGATCGCCACCCGCGCCACGCCGAGAGCCTTTTTCAAAATTTTCGCGACTTTCTGGACGGCCAATTGTAGCGCCAAAAAGTCCGCCTCGTCGAGCTCGACCACGTCGTCACCAACGTTATTTTTCGGTATCACGACGGTCAATCCCGGCGTATTCGGAAAAGGCGTCAGAAACGCCATGTGGTGATCGTCCTGCCAAACCGTCCAGGCGCTCATTTCGCCGCGGGCAATTCGATCAAAAATCGTGTCGCTCATTTTTCGCACTCCTTTGCTAGTGCCAGGAGCCGCGCGTCGTCTTTTTGTTGACCGATAATTTGCACGCCGATCGGTAGGCCATCAGAAGTTTCGCCGTTCGGCAAAGAAATCGCCGGCAGTCCGGCCAGGCTGGCCGGCACAGACACCACGTCCGTCATGTACATTTTCAAATGGTCGGTCGTGTTTTCGCCCAACCGAAACGCTGGCGTCGGCGCGACCGGCCCGATCAAGAAATCATAAGTTTCGAACAATTTGTCGAATTCGCGGATCAACAATGTGCGGGCTTTTTGCGCCTGCAAATAATACGCGTCGAAATAACCCGACGACAAAACGAACGCGCCGATCATGATGCGACGTTTGTTTTCGGCAACGAAACCTTGGTCGCGCGATTGGCCGTAAACCTCCGTCAAAGTTTTCGCATTCGGCGCCCGCAAGCCATAGCGCACGCCGTCATAACGCGCCAAGTTCGAGCTGAGTTCGGCCGGCGTCACGATGTAATAAACCGGCAGGGCATATTTCGTCATCGGCAGATCAACCTCCTCGACGGTGTGACCGAGCGCGCGAAGTTTGGCCGCAAAGTCCAGCGTGTTTTGCTTGATTTCCTTTTCAACGCCCTCGCCGATGAACTCGCGAATCAGGCCGATTTTTAACCTGCCGAGCTTGGCCGCAGAAAATTCGGCCTCCGTCGGCGCGGTCGGCAAAACAAGCTTCTCGAGCTCAGCCATGAGTTCGGGAAATTTATCGACGTAGCCATTCTTTCTATTCAAATGACCCCCCCCCCTCAATAATAATCAAATCGGAACCCAAATTCTTGGAGAGCTCTTTGGCCTGCGCTAGCGGCACCGCGTAATCATCGTCACCATGCAAATGCACGATTTTGCCAGCGTTTTTTCGTATCAACGCCCAATCGTGATCCAAATCAACAAAAGTTTCGATTTGCTTTTTAATGTCCGACAAGCCAAGATCTTTGAAGAAAGCGCTGACAAAAATTGAGGCTTTGATTGGTGTTTCTTGCTCCTGCAAAATCGACAGCATGAATGCGCCGCCCGATGAATGACCGATCAAAATTGTGTTCTCGTCTAGTTCGAATGGCACTTGCTCCCTAAAAGCCCGCCGCCAATTCGTCATATTTTGCTTGTCGCCGAGCGGAAGCCGCGGCACGAAGACCTTTGCGCCCAACTTTTCCATTTCCCGTTTGACGAGCGGAAACCAATTCTCGTCCGGGCTGCCGGCCGTGCCGTGAATCATGACGATCTTGGTTTTTTTCTGACCGAACGGTGTAAAGTAATCCGGGTGGATCGTGCTATCGCGGCCATCTTGGCCGGCCATGATATCGCAAAGGAGCTCGACATCGGCGACATTGCGCGCGATCGGACCGACCACGTCGGTGCTGCTCGCCATCGCCACCACGCCGTAGCGGCTAATCATGCCATAGGTTGGTTTGTAGCCGATCACGCCGTTGAAGCTGGCCGGTTGACGGATGCTGCCGCCGGTGTCCGATCCGAGCGCGAACGGCACGATGCCACGCGCGACCGCGACGGCCGAGCCGCCAGAGCTGCCGCCGGCCACGCGGGTCGGATCGATGGCGTTTTTGGTCGCGCCAAAGGCCGAATTTTCGGTCGAGCCGCCGTGCGCAAAAGCGTCGAGGTTGGCTTTGCCGATGCAAATGGCGCCGGCCGCCTCCAGCCGCTCGACGGCCGTGGCCTGCAGTGGCGCCTCGAAATCTCCTAAGATTTTCGACGCGGCAGTGGTTTTGCTGCCCAACGTCAAAAAGTTGTCTTTGGCGATGAACGGCACGCCGGCCAGGCGCCCGATCTTTTCGTCGATTTCCTTTGCGATGTCATCGCGAGCGCAGCGTGGCGATCCAGAACTATTCTCTACTTTACTGGATTGCTTCGCTTCGCTCGCAATGACAATCTTAGCGATCTTCGCATCGATCTCATCCGCCCGCGTGAGCGCGCGGTCGCGAATAATTTCCAAAATCGCGTTGTTGTCGTCCGCCTCAGCGCGCTTGATCGCCGCCTCGACTTCCGCCCGCGCGGTCGTCGCGCCGGATTTGATTTGCTCAACGATTGCCGAAATCTCACTTTTCATGTTGGCCACCTTTTCGCCCGACTTTTGCGCGCGACTTTGTCTTCGCCGTATAGTGGAAGTCGTCATTGCTGCTAGTCGTAATAAGCTTGTTAGCTCTCCGCGTCCCTTTGTATAAAATCAAGAAAAAGGCAAATGCCGACACAGAAATAAACAGTGTCATGATGGAGAGTGATCGATATCTTTCATTTTCCTCGAGGTTTTTGTGGAGCAAATCCGTGTCGTTGCATGGGGGGTTAAACGCATAGCAAGGCCGCGACGACATGGCAGTTATTGATTGCTCGGATTCCTGCACTTTTGTATTGAAAAATATCGCGAACGCAGTGGAGACTAAAATCTCAATGGTTAATACGCTCATGACGACAACAAGCCATTTTACCGAAAATGTTTTGCCCGTTTTTGCTTTTTTCATCATAACACCTTTGGCACTTTCACTTGGTTATTTTTCGTATCGGGCGCTAACGCTAGCAATTTTTCGCGCGGCAGTTGCGGCTCAATCACGTCGTCGCGCCAAACATTACTCAGGCCGGTCAGTTGAAAAGTCGGCTCGACGCCCGTGGTATCGAGTTCGCCGAGTTGCTCGATGTATTTGATGATGTTCTCGAGATCAATGGTCAGACCAGCCAGCTCATCATCGCTCAAACTGATGCTGCTCAGCGCCGCCAAATAGGCCACCGTAGCTCGATCAACTTTAACAGGATTTCTCGCACTCATGCCAACCATTTTACTACGAAATGAGAGCAAAAAAAAGCTGCGCTTTTGTTTTGCCGAGTGAGAAAGTAAAATCTTTCTAAGATTTTACAACGAAGCGAGGAAAAAATAAACTTGTTTGTTTTTTCGAGCGAGGCCGTAAAATCTTTCTAAGATTTTACAGTTTCGTTTTTATCTCGGCGATAGTATCACGCAGATCAGCGGCTTTTTCGAACTCGAGGTTCGCGGCGTCCAATCTTAAATTAAGCCTTTACTTCCATGCAATTTAGTGATACAATCTTAGCATGACTAAGCCTACCGCGGAAGCCCCCCCCCCACGACCATGAACCACCTGTGGTATCCTATTTTGAACAAGAATTGCAGAGACTTATGCAAGAGTCGCCACATATGTCCGAGAATTATCACAGGAATCGTCTGGCATATGAGGTATCCAGACTATGTGGAACAATAGCATCAACACCAGAAGAGATAGAACAGCTTAGGCAGGTGTTCAAAGACGATAACAGACTGAGAACATGTGCAAGATTCGGTCTTCCTAGTGATGCCTCGGATGAAGTAATCAGAGATGCCCGTGCACAATACCGTGCAAGTGAGAAGGGGCGAGAAGAACTCATAATGTCAGCTATCGCATCAATTTTGCCACAAGACATATTGGGATACCCTGATTGGTTTGCGGCTTACTTTAGCAGAGGCTATGGTTTCGGTTATATAGGTGACAGAACCTCTCCCATCCTGGACGAGGCCGGCAATGAAACTGCGGCCGAGAAAAGGGCGGCTAAAAAATTTGCGGACTCAGAACTTTATGGTGATACGATATCCATGCGTCGCAAGGAAGTGTTGCTAACGATACTCGATACCCCGGGCGCGACAATCCACAGCAGTGATGATGAACTAGCCGAGTTGATAGATAAGCATAATAAGCTCAAATATCCAGACTACCCAGCAGAACTATGGCCACTGCTGCCAACATATGTTGACCCCGATTCCATAGAGGAGTGGCGCGAATTACAGCGCCACATAATGTTTTTTGGGTTAGATCCAGATACTACTCCAGAGCAACTAAAAGCACATAGAAAACAGTTGGAAGTAAAATCCAAAGCTGAGGAGCTCGGCCTGGATCCCGATCATGCCACAGAGGAGGATGTTAAACTTGAACGACTCAAAGCCCGCCTTGGTCACTCGCCAAAGCTCCGTAGTGCACCCTCTGACTTAAGCACGGGCACTGACGCCGTGTATAGGGTGGCGGTAATGCGCTTAGCCGCAGGCTATTCCGGCAATAGTTCATCTCCGCCTCCAAATAACACCTGAGACAAAATTTTTACTTTAGTTTGTGGCGAATCTCGGCGATAGTATCGCGCAGATCGGCGGCTTTTTCGAATTCCAGGTTCGCGGCGGCGAGTTCCATCTGCGCGGTGAGGTCACGCACCAAACCGGCGTATTCGTCGCGCGGGATTTTCTTGAGGTCGAGCTTCGGCTTTTCATCCTTCAACGGAATGATGGCGCGCAGACCCTCGTCGATGCTTTTCGCGATCGAGGTCGGCGTGATGTCGTGCTCGCGGTTATATTTTTCCTGGATCTCGCGGCGACGATCGGTTTCTTGAACCGCGCGGCGCATCGAACCGGTCGTTTGATCAGCATACATGATAACCGTGCCGTCGATGTGGCGGGCGGCGCGGCCAATCGTCTGGATCAGGGATTGTTCCGAGCGCAGGAAACCTTCTTTGTCGGCGTCGATGATGGCCACCAGCGACACTTCCGGCAGATCCAAACCCTCGCGCAGCAGGTTGATCCCGACCAAAACATCGTAAACGCCGGTGCGCAAATCGCGCAAAATATCCGACCGCTCGAGCGTGTCGACGTCGCTGTGGATATAGGCGGTTTTGATATCGAGCTCGGCCAAATGCGCCGAGAGATCCTCGGCCATGCGTTTGGTCAAGGTCGTCACCAGCACGCGCTGACCCTTGGCAACGCGGGCGCGAATCTCGGCGATCAGATC
The DNA here is from genome assembly GCA_009785095.1 of Candidatus Saccharimonadota bacterium. GTDB lineage: Bacteria > Patescibacteriota > Saccharimonadia > Saccharimonadales > Saccharimonadaceae > WQXA01. Next base: position 12,592 of record WQXA01000012.1, read on the forward strand.
ATCGACCTGGTTTTCGGACGAACGGATTTCGACTCGCGGATCGAGCAGCCCGGTCGGGCGAATCACCTGCTCGATCGGTTTCGAACTGCGCGCCAGCTCATACTCGCCGGGCGTGGCGCTGACGTAAATCACTTGATTGATATGATCCTCGAACTCGTCGAACCGTAAGGGGCGATTATCGAGCGCGCTCGGCAGGCGAAAACCGTGCTCGATCAGGACTTCCTTTCTCGCCCGATCGCCGTTATACATGCCGCGCACCTGCGGCAGCGTCATGTGCGATTCATCGATAAACATGAGAAAATCGTCCGGGAAATAGTCGAGCAGCGTGGCCGGCTGCTCGCCCGGTTCGCGATCGGTCAGATAGCGCGAATAGTTTTCGATTCCTTTCACGAATCCGGTTTGTTCGAGCATTTCGAGGTCGAATTTAGTGCGCTGGGACAGGCGTTGCGCCTCGAGGTATTTCTGGTTTCTCCCAAAGTATTTCATCTGGTCGTCGAATTCCGTCTTGATTTTCGAAATCGCGACCTGGAGCCGTTCCTGCGGCGTGACGTAATGCGAAGTCGGGAAAATTTGCACGCTGTTCGGCTGCGATAAAATCTCGCCGGTCAGCGGATCGATCTCCAGAATCCGCTCGATTTCGTCGCCGAAAAACTCGATCCGAAACGCCGCCTCGCGACCGCTGGGAAAAATATCGATCGTGTCGCCGCGCACCCGAAAATTGCCGCGCGTGAACTCGACGTCGTTGCGATGATATTGAATGTCGTTCAAATGCCGGATTAGTTTGTCCTGGCGATAGCGCTGGCCGCACTTGACGCCCAGCGACATCTCGGCGTAATCGCCCGGCGAACCGATGCCATAGATACACGACACCGAGGCCACGATGATCGTGTCCGGCCGAGTCAAGAGCGCCGCCGTCGCCGAGTGGCGCAGGCGATCGATTTCTTCGTTGATGCGGCTGTCTTTTTCGATGTAAGTATCCGAGCTCGCGATGTAGGCTTCCGGTTGGTAATAGTCGAAATAGCTGACGAAATAGTGAACTTCGCTATCCGGGAAGAATTGTTTGAACTCGGAGAACAATTGCGCCGCCAGCGTTTTGTTGTGCACGAGGACGAGTGTCGGTTTTTGAGTTTGCGCGATGATATTCGCCATCGTGAAAGTTTTACCGCTGCCCGTCACCCCGAGCAGAGTTTGCTCATGCGATCCGTCGTTCAACCCGCGCACCAACCCAGCAATCGCCGCCGGCTGGTCTCCAGTCGGTTTGAATTTGGTGTGGAGGTGGAATTTGGTCATCTGTCTATTATATCACCAAGGTTGACACAGACATACCATCTGTGCTATAATGTGAGCTGATGAGCAATCGCTCATCGGTCAAAAGAAGAGTTCGGCAAACGTAGTCGCAGTACTGCACCCGCGGAACTTTTCTTTTAGTTTTTATGACCAGGCGGAAATGATGACATGTGAAACTTTTCGCCCTTTTTATTTTCCTTAACTTGGACAACAAATTCGTGCTTGTCGCGGGTGATACCGTAAAACCGGTAGTACTTTTCTCGCATTCTGTAAAATACTTCTGGCTCGACGTGACTATTTTTCAATAAATCTATAGTGGCAGCATAATATGGCATACGTTTAATGCGCTGACCTAACACCAGATCGTACAGATGATTCCAGTAAGTTTTTAGGAAAACTTTTTCTTTCTTGAAGTAGGCTGAGCGAACGTAGGTATTACGACCGCCGGTTTGGATGTCAATATCTCGGTAAATTGCCCAGGCTTTTTCGCGCACCTCGGTATAGTTCGTGCCCTTAATACGGTCGCAGCGTGATTGATAATATCTGATTTCATGCTTAATCATAGAAAAAATATTTTAATAATTCGCCGGCCTAATCTCAACCTTCATATCATGCAAATTGTCATACGAGGTCAAAATCCCGGTTTTGGCGCCGATTTTTTGCACCACCGCGTCGGAGTTGGCACCACCGTAGATTAGGGCTTTTTTGAGACCGAGGCCGCGGGCATAAGCCAAAACAAAGGCCGAACCGAAACTATCGCCCGCGCCCGTGCGGTCGATCACGTGCGACTCGGGATTGTACAATCCGGCGGTCGCAAACGACGTTTTGTCGATGGCCGCGGCGCCGGCTACGCCGTCCGTGCCGACCACGACCGGGCAATAATTGTGCGCCCGACGCACCAATTCTTCTAGGCTCTCGCCCGTGAAACACTTGCTCAATTCTTCGCGGTTGGCGAGCAAAATATCGACGTCCGATAGTAGCGCCAGCAACTTTTTCGAATCAGCCAGCTCGCCTTTGCCCGGATTAAACGCAATCCGAGCGCCGCGTTTCTTGGCGTCGTGGAATAGCTTGTCCAGAATTTCAAAATGCCCGTTCAGGGTCGTCACATACAACCAATCGAAAGCCTTTTCAATCCGCTCGAGATCAAAATTACTCGTCAGAAAATGCGTGCTCGCTCCCCGATAAGTCAGGATCGTGCGTTCGCCGCCCGGCGCCAATAGCAACACCGAATAGGCCGTTTTGTGCGTGTAACTAATCGCCAGACCGGCCGTGTCGATGCCCTCATCGTCGAGCGATTTGGCGATCGTCGCACCAGCCGGATCGCGGGCGATCTGTCCCATGAAAATCGCCTGTTCGCCGGCGCGCGCAAAAGTCGTCGCCGCGTTAGTCGCCCCGCCGCCAGTCGAAAAATCGATGTGATTGACGTTGACTTTGGCACCGAGCGGAATCTCAAAAAAACAATCTTCCGGATTTTCGCAAACCGGCGCCAACTCTGGCGAATGGCTCAGAAAAACATCCTGCGTGGCTGAACCGACACAGAGAAAAGTCAGATTTTTCGCAGAATTATTCATGATCAGACATAAGCATTTTAACACAGAATCACCCTGTCCACAAAAACCTATCGAGAACTACTTGACAAGACCCCCCCCCATTGTGCTATGATTATCGTGAAACTGTTTAATTAATCATAGGAGGAAGTTATGCCTGGTGGTGAGTTAATAACGTCCGGTGGCAAACCGGTTAAGCGTTGTGGTTGGACTGGTGATGGAAAATTTTGCCTGAACATTCCTGATGACAAACACTGCGGTAAGGCATTGTTGCAGGAAGCTCTGGCGAAACGGCCAGAAACTGTATCTCGTGACGAAGGCAAGGTTCTTGAGGAAATAAGCGACACCGAGGCCTGTTTCGTGAAAGTCACAGATACGTATCATCGATTGCGCGAAGATCATAGCTTGGAGGATTCGCTAGCGCTTTTGGCTCTTGATATTTTAGAGTCGCCAGATTCTGGTGAAGCATCTTTTGGCGATCCACAGTAGCAAACCTACAAAACCGCTTTCCCGGCCGAACCGAACGCGGTGATCTTTTCTTCGACCACGGCTTGGACGGCGTCGCGCACTTCGCTCATCAATTTGACGACGGCGTATTGGTCGGGGTTTTCTTTCAAAACTTTTTCTAGAGTCGTGCGATAGGCGATCCGCATGTCGCTATTGATGTTGACCTTGCCGACGCCGATGCGAGCCGCTTCTTCGAAATAATGTAAAGGTGTGCCGCTGCCGCCGTGCAACGAAATATTACAATCGATCGCGTCGCGAATTTGCTGGAGCAGGTTCAGATCGAGTTCCTTGGGCACCGGATATTTGCCGTGCAAATTGCCGACCGCCGCCGCAAAAGTATCGATGCCGGTCGCCGCGACGAACTCTCGTGCGCCCTCGGGCGTCGAAAAAGTTTTCTTGATTTCCTCATAGTCGATCCCCTCGGTGTGCAAATTGGACGATCCGCCGAAATAGTGCGGCTCGCTCTCAACCAACGCGCCGGTTGTTCGCGCGTGTTCGACGACCTCGCGCGTGGCGGCGATAATTTCCTCGTCAGTCGCATCGTGGTTGGCCTGGCTGACATCGATGTGCACGAATTCGTAACCCGCGTCGATGGCCGCCCGACAAGATTCGACCGTCGGCGCATGATCCAAATTCAAATAGATCTCGATTTGGAATTCATCGCGAAAATTGCTCACCAAATCACGCAGGTTTTTGAGACCCATGTTCGTGATTTCGTCGTGCGACGCCTCCACCAAAACCGGCGATTCTAGCTTCTTGGCCGCCGTCGCCACCGCCCGCAAAGTCTGCTCGTCGCCCACATTGAACGCCCCAACGGCGAAATGTTGCTGCCGCGCCCGCCGCATCAGATCTCGCGCTTTCTCGGTTCGTTCGCGAATTTCTTGAATTGTCATTTTCCCTCCTGCTTATGTTTACGATTCTAACATATCACGGGTTTTTTATAAAGACCAACCACGATTTTCACTAAGATTTCCTTCCTAGCCCCACAGCTAAACGCGCCAGCAATGCTGTGATAAGCAACAGGAAAGCAGCGGCAGGTGCGACGAGGACCAAAGCTGCCGCGATTATTTCTGTTGATATCAATACTATTTTGTCCATCGACTGTATGCCATTGGTTCGCTTCGCTGCTGTAATGTAGGCTAGCTCATAGCAGCCTACGACTAGGAATATAAGGAGCGACCATATTGGAGGCAAAACCCATATAAAGAAAATCGCGGGGACGCCATCAACATCACGACCGTTAGCATCAGCAGCCCAGATAGCCATAAAGATGATGACCGCCGCAAACAATAGAGACAATGAGAGCGCTCGCCACTTTGCGCCCTGCTCGTCCAACGCAGTGACGCGCGCGAAAAACGATCGCTTGTCGGGCTTTTTCGAATTTTTTGGTGGTTTCTTGGCTGCCTTGGCTTTTGCCGTCATTTTATCCTCCAATCGCAGGCTCCGCCTGGGTTATATTTACCTTTGCGCATTCGAGAGTTCCTTTCTTTCGCACCGAGTCCGCCACGCGCCACATGTCTTTTCGCTCGTTGAGATAAGTTTTATAATTGAGACCGTCGACGCCGCCCCCTGATGCTGACTGATTTTCCCATAAACCATCTGTGTTGGCTTGAATAATTTGACCGTCTGGTGATTTAACATTAACTATAACAGGTTTGAACCAATTTTCCCAAATCCGCACCCGCTCATGCCCAGCGCGACTAATTCGAAAAAGCTTCGCCTGAACCTGCGCGCCAGTTTTCGGTCGAATGTTGTACGTCAAAAACTGCTCCAAGCTGCCGCCCCAGCCCGATTTCATACCGTTTTTGTCAGAATAAACGGCTCCGTTAAACCTAACGGGCGGAATATCATCATAAGTTTGCACCACGAGCTCGTAGTCCTGGATAAAAACGTCTTTTCCGTCAAACAATATCTCGGGCTCTTCGCCAGTTATGTGCAACATCATTCTCGGGTCTCGATTTGCCCCATAGCCAACGTAGATGATTGAGTTATCTTTTTCGTCTAGGTCATAAGTCATTTTGCTCCTTTCCATAATGCACCTGTGTCATATTCTACAACTTCGCCGTTCTCAACTATACGCGGCTCTGAAAAGAATTTTAGACCAAGCCCTTTTTGCGCTGCCATAAGAGTGCCGCCGTGTGTAACGACAACTATATTATTTGCTTTTATCGGCAATAGTTTCAGGCTTTCCAGAAATTTTTGCGTTCGCTTGGTTTGATTAGAAAATAATTCTGAACCGAACTGTTTGGCTGATTCTGGATCAGTGTGGATTATCATATGATTGTCACCCAAGATTTCCTTTATTTGTTCGTCTGGCACATCGCCCGAATATAACTCTCTGATCAACCAATCGTATAAAATTGGTGTATCTTCACCTATCTCATCACGAATAATTTCAGCTATTTCGATTGCGCGCCTCAAGTCCGACGTAATGATCAAGTCAATTCCTTTGTTGCGCAATTTTTTACCTGCTTCAAGCGCCTGTTTTCTGCCGTTATCCGTCAAGCCAATTTGCTTCCAGCCGCGACGCACGCCGTCGATGTTATTTTCTGTCTCGCCGTGGCGAACGAAATAGAGTTTCATGAACTTTCCTCGTCTAACTCTTTGGCTTTGCGCCGGCCTAATTGCCCCGCATTTCGCGAGCTGATGACTTTGCCGCCCTGTTTTTCGATATCTCGGCGGGCGTTTTTGGCGATTTTGGCGCCTTTTTCGGCGACGGTGGCGCTGCCACGCAAATCCGCCGGTTCGATCACGGTCGAAAGTTCCGTCGCGCTGGCCTCGGCCAACATATTAACGACCAGCTCGAGGTTCGTCATGTTGTCGCGCAAATTTTCTTTCTTTAGATCCTTGAACTTTTTGTACTCGCGTGTCGTCATGTCCGCCCAAGTTTTATACATTAGATCGGTCAAAAAGGCATATTCCGCGCCCTGTTGGACGCCGCTTTTGTCCCACTCGTCGGTCAGGCCTTTTCGAACCTGGATCGATTGCAGCCGCAGGTTGATCCAATCTTCGTCGTAACCCAGGCTCCGATATTCGTGCATAGCGCGATTGATGGTCAGCTCGGGATCCTGGACTTCGTCGATGCGCTCGCGGCCGACTTTGGCCAGCCAGAGTTTGAAAGGTTCGGCCTTTTTGCTCGGGATCGATTGAACGAGACGAAGAATCTGCTCGGTGTCCATGACGTCGGTTAGGCGCATTTTGCCATCGGGCGCAACTAATTTCAACTGGTTAGTATTACTAACCAGTTGACTTCCCTCATCTGTTAACTTGTTCTTTAACCACTTCCAATAATTGCGCGTCTTGGTATAATCCGGTTGATCAGTCAGAACCGCAATCACATCCGCGACCGCGAACCACCACTTTCCATTTTCCTCGTCCCAAACACTGCGAACCTGGCGTTGTTCGAATAGCTGGAGTTTATCTTTCATAATATCTCTCGTACGGTTTTGGCGATATCCTTTGCCGTCAGGTGAAAATATTCCATCAGCGCCCGCATGTTGCCGGATTTACCGAACTGGTCATTTATTCCCATTCTAACAACTTTCGTCGGATACTCTTCTGATACCACTTCGCATACCGCAGAACCTAGCCCGCCGATAATGTTATGATCCTCTATCGTGATGAGTTTTTTGGTTTCTTTTGCAGCCTTGATGATGATTTTTCGGTCGATGGGTTTTATGGTATGGATGTCAATGACTCTGATATCTATTCCTTTTTTCTCCAAGATTTCTTTGGCTTGCAGGGCTTCCGCTAGCATCACGCCGGTCGCGATAACGGTGGCGTCGCGGCCATCGCCGAACTGTATCCCTTTACCAATTTCGAACTTCTGATTCTCGTCGTAGATCAAAGGAATTGGAATTTTGGAGATTCGGAAATAAACCGGCCCATCGATTTTTAGAATCTCCTCGACTAACCACGCCGTGCTAGTAAAATCAGCCGTGGAGCAAACTGTCATATTGGGCAAAGTTCGCATCAGGCTAAAATCTTCTATCATTTGGTGAGTTGGACCGTTTTCTTCGGCCGTGATACCAGCGTGTGAGGCGCAAATTTTGACGTTCAATCGTGGGTAGCAGATGCTGTTTCGGACTTGGTCGTACGGTCGACCGGCTGCGAACATGGCGAATGTGCTGACAAAGGGAATTTTGCCACAGGTCGCCATGCCAGCGGCGGCCGAAAACATATCTTGCTCGGCGATGCCCATATTAAAGTATCGATCAGGAAATTCCGCACCGAATTTGGCCGATTGGGTCGAACCGCCTAAGTCGGCCTCTAGAGAGACGATGTTTTGGTGTTTTTTGCCCAATTTGATCAGGGTTTTAGAATAAGCTTCTCGCGTTGCGATTTTTTCGTCCTTCATCTATTTCCTCCCTTTCTTATGGCAGCCTAATTCTTTCATGGCCTGATCGTATTGTTCGGCATTCGGAGCCACTCCATGCCAACCTTTTTCGTTTTCCATATAGGAGACACCTTTGCCTTTGATGGTATTGGCGATGATGGCAGTCGGTTTGCCTTTGGTGGCCTTGGCTTTGTTTAAAGCTTTGATAATTTCCGCAATATCATTGCCATCGATGGTGATAACCGCAAAGCCAAAAGCTCTGAATTTGGCGCCCAGCGGATCGAGTGTTTTGATTTTGCGGACAAAGCCGTCCGATTGGATTTTGTTGTAATCGACGATGACGCAAAGATTGTCTAGCTTGTGATGTCCGGCGGTCATGGCGGCTTCCCAGACTTGGCCTTCCTGTGCCTCGCCGTCGCCGATGACTGTATAGACTCGATATGGTAAATTGTCCAATTTGCCGGCCATGGCCATACCGCCGGCGGCCGAGATGCCTTGCCCCAATGATCCGGTCGACATATCGACACCGGGAGTTTCTCTCATGTCGGGGTGACCTTCCAGGCCATTTATTTTTCTGAATTTTGCTAGTTCTTCTATCGGGAAGTACCCCCTCCGTGCCAAAGTGCTGTACAGCGCTGGCGAGGCGTGGCCTTTGGACAGGACGAAACGATCTCTGTCCTTCTTATTTGGATTTTTTGGATCGATGTTCATTTGGTTGAAATACAGTACAGTCAAGATATCAGTTACCGATAGCGAGCCGCCCGGATGCCCCGAACCGGTGTTGTAGATGGTGGTGATAATATCACACCGAATAGTTCGCGCCATCTGTTTCAGTTTAGTCAAGCTCTCCATTCTGGATTCCCCCTCCTTGCTGTTAATTGAGTTTATTATAGCATGAGTAAGTAGAAAAAGAAAATCGAAATCCTATTTTTCCGCAGCCACAATTTTAACTAAGTCATTATAAGATTTTTCCGGGTCGTCGGTTTTGGCGACCGCTGAGCCGACGTTGATAACGTCGACGCCTCGCTTGGCGATCTCGGCCACGTTGCCGGCGTTGGCGCCACCGTCCCAGGCGATCTCGACGTCGGGGTTGATGGCGCGAATTTTCTCGGTTTTGACTAATTGCGATAGATCGGCCGTGCCGCCTTGGTAGCCTAAATGCCCGCCAAAAACTAGCACGTAGTCGGACTCTTTGATGATCTCGGTGACTTCTTCCGGCTGCGTGTCGGGCAATAATGCTACCCCGCATTTGATATCGAATTTCTTGAGATGCTCGAAAATCCGCGGCAGATTCGTCGCCGCCTCGTCGCTCTCAGCATGGAGCACCACCAAATAAGGATTTAGCGCGACCATCTGATTCAGCCACTCAATCGGCTTTTTCAACATGAGATGCAAATCGATAATTTGCTCGCCCCAGTAAATTTGGTTCAAATTGACGGTCAGATTAGGCGCGAACTCACCGTCAGCAATGTCAACATGAATCCGCGGCGCAAAGGCCAATTTCGCCAGCGTCTCAGCATAACCAGCCGGTGTCGTCTCAGTTATGGTTGGAACTATTTGAGCCATGCGATTATTATAACACGGCAAGCAAAAAGAAAACACTCGTTTTTATAGTTCAAACGCCCTCAAAATTACTTCGTCATCGGGTGGCATGAAAGTGAATTCGCTCATTTCATCCCTATTTATCCATTGAAAATCATCGTGTTCTTCGCTCAATTTCACGGCGGTCGATTTCGCGCGACAAAGCATGAACGTCGCGACGATGTGGTTCCTTGCACCGTGAATTTCCGGCCACCACTCGCCGACAAAAATCGGTTTTTCGATCTCGATTTCGAGACCGGTCTCTTCGCGGACTTCGCGTCTCAGCCCGTCGAAAAACGGCTCGTCACTCCCGATCCGCCCGCCAACAAGACCATATTTGCCAGCCTGCGAGCCCCCGACGTGAGTCTCAGACTCGCGCAAGATCAAAATCTGGTTCCGGTCGTTCATAATCACGGCTTTGGCGGCAACCCGAAGATTCACATTCTTCATAACAGTATTGTAGCACTTTTCGATGTTAAACTGTTACCTTGTATAACATTGGTCATTGTTATACAAGGCATATCACAGCTAGCTCAGCTCATCGATCATATCATTGCGGCGCACGAAACGTTCGGCGCCGGCGAATTCGGTATCGAGAAAGGTGTCAACGATGTCCTGCCAATAGTGGTCGTCGTCGTTGTCGAGAACGCGCGCCGGCAGCGACAGAACATTGGCGTTGTTGTCATTTCGGCCGTGACGAGCGTCCTCGGCGGTCGAGGCCACGATCGCCCGCACGCCACGAAAACGATTGGCCGACATGGCCATGCCTTGGCCGCCTTTACAGATCAAAATACCGCGAGCGTCCTCGTCGTCATCGCCGATGACTTTGAGTGCTACGGCCTGGGCAAAGCGCGGAAAATCGTCCCCATCATCGAGCTCGAGGTTGCCGACGTCTTCGAAATCAATGCCACGCTTGGCCAAATACGCCATAATCTTGCCCTTCAAATTAAAGCCGCCGTGATCGGCGCCGAGATATATTTTCATCACCCCCTCCTCCTTTAGATGCTACTATTCTAACACACGGACGCCAGAAACAAAATACGATTTGTCAGCTATTTCCAAGCCAACCTTCCGCCGTCGACGACGTACAGGCTGCCAGTCGTCCATAGCGATTTTTCCGATAGCAATAATTCGACGGTTGGAGCTATGTCTTGCATGGGGTTTTCACAGATGCGTTGCAGTGGATATTCGCTCGTTATTTTTTCTAGCATACTCTCATATTCTTGCTCGGTTTGTGATCCATTAGCCACCCACAGATTGCTCCGCGTCATGCCCGGATTGACGCTATTGACTCTGATGTTGTACTTTCCTAGCTCCTTGGCTAGACATTGCGTCGTTAGATCGAGTCCGGCTTTGCTCGCGCAGTAGGCCACGCTGTCGCCCGATTGTATTGACGATATCGAGGATATATTGACTATGGCGGGATTTTGGCCTTTCTTTAGTAGAGGTAGCATCTGTCTAATGATCGTGAACGGAGCCGTCAAATTCACGTCCAGAGTTTCCTGCCACTCCGAGAGAGTGATTTTCTCGATGCCACCGGCGTGGATGATCCCGGCGCAATTGACTATTCCGTCTAGTTTTCCATATTTTTCATTTATGAAATTATAAGTTTGCTCGATGTCATCAGAATTTGTCACATCGCCGACCACATAGTGCAAATTGGTTTCGTCCGCTCGGGCTTGGCGGGAAAGGACGATCAGCTCATACGTTCCTAGGTTAAGAAAGTAATCAACGATCCCTTTGCCTATACCGCTCGTTCCGCCCGTTACAAGTACCATTCTCATGTTTTACCTCTAGTTCAATGTTTTCGCCACATCGGCCGTTATTTCGACCAAGCGATTGGAATACCCCCACTCGTTGTCATACCAAGCCACTACTTTGATCATATCACCTTCGACGACGTCGGTCAATTTGAGATCGACGATCGAGCTATGCGCGTTGCCGATGAAATCGCTGCTGACCAACTCGTCGTCCGTCACCGCCAGGATGCCTTGGTAGTAGGGTTCTTTGGCGGCTTCCTTTAGAATTTGGTTGACCTCATCGACGGTGGTTTCGCGTTTGACGATCGCCGTGATGTCGGCCAACGACACCACCGGAGTTGGCACGCGTACGCTCAGGCCGGTGAATTTGTCTTTCAAGGCCGGCACAGTCAGCGCGGCGGCTTTGGAGGCGCCCGTCGTCGTTGGCACGATATTCTCGGCCGCACTGCGGGCTTCGCGGAGGTCTTTGGCTGGCGCGTCGAGGATGCGCTGCGAGCCGGTGTAGCTATGGACGGTCGTCATCATCGCCTTTCGCACGCCGAGTTTGTTCTCGAGCACGGCCATGACCGGCGCAATACAATTCGTCGTACAGGACGCGTTGGAGATAATATCGCCGGCCTCGGTGATGGCTTCGTCGTTGGCACCGAGGACGATCGTGTCAGCACCGTCGCCCTTGGCGGGAGCGGAGATCACGACTTTTTTGGCACCGGCGCCTATGTGGGCGCGGGCTTTGTCCGGCTCGACAAAGAAACCGGTTGATTCGATAACCACATCGACACCGAGATCGCCCCACGCTAGATCGCTCGGTTCCTTTTCACTAAAGACGCGGAATTTCTGGCCGTCGACGATCACGTTCTCGTCGTCAAATGAGACTTCGCGGTCGTAGGTGCCATAGGTCGAATCGTATTTCAGCAAATGCGCTAATGTTTTGGTGTCGGTCAAATCGTTGATGGCGACTATCTCGATATCATCGCGGTTGATGGCGATTTTGAACGCGTTGCGCCCAATCCGGCCAAAACCATTAATTGCTACTTTCTTCGCCATGCTGCCCTCCCTTTAGTTTATGTTTACATTCTAGCAGTTTATAAAACCCCTTGCAAGTGGTACAATATTCATATGGGACTTGGAGTGTTTAATAAATTGACTAGGGAGAAGTTTCCCCAGGCCGCGGATCAAAAAAAGATCGCGGCCGGCCTAGAATACGCCACCAAAAAACACGCCGGCCAGAAGCGACTCAGCGGCGATCCTTATATCAAACATCCGGTGGCAGTAGCGACGCTGCTAGCGGAATGGGACATGGACGTGGACAGCGTGGTGGCGGGGTTGCTGCACGACACGGTTGAGGATACCGATACTGAACCATCGGAAATCAAGGAGCAATTTGGCGAGCACGTTGCCATGTTGGTGAATGGTGTCACCAAAGTCAGCCACGCTCGAGCTGGCCGCAAAGACGTCACCAATTACCTGCCGGGAACCAACGAGAATTTGTCGAAACTGCTGATCGCCACCGGTTCAGACGTGCGAGTTATCATCATCAAATTGGCCGATCGTTTGCACAATCTCAGAACGCTCGAATATCAATCGCCCGAGAATCAGCTCAAGAAAGCCCACGAGAGTTTGGAGGTTTTTGGCCCCTTGGCCGACCGGCTCAACATGGGTTTGGTGCGGACTGAAATCGAAGACATCAGTTTCAGCTATCTAGCTCCCAAACGTTACAATAAATTGAAAAATGAAATGAATCGACGCCTCGGTGCCGGCAAGAAAAAACTAAACAAAGTTCGCGCCGAAGTCGTCGCCAAACTGCGCGAGGAGAAATTGGATTTTGAGATGGATGGTCGCCTTAAATCGATTCATTCCCTTCACAAAAAA
>WQXA01000013.1 GCA_009785095.1 Candidatus Saccharimonadota bacterium
AGCGCAAAGTACGGAGTGCATCATTGGGCGGGAACAGAGCCTAGCTCTAGTGAACCGTACGACTTAAGACCGCACCGCATAGCCACACAGACGCTCAAGCTCTTGGAGGAAAACGGTGGGGCAATACAAATTGTTGGCTTGTCGCCGAACGGTTTTGATGACGTATTTGAGACTTTTGGAATTCGTTGGGCTACACTATCACGGTCTGGAAGGCCAGCCGACCTGGTTGCTTCGGCTGGTATCGCTGCGCAATACGTTTCGGGTTCGCCAGAATCAGAACCCTATGAGCGTCCCGGTGAGAGTGACACTAGCTTATCCTACCCATACGATCTTAAGTGGTTTAATTCCACTGTCTCCATGTCAAAACTAAATCTGCGCGACAAAGATGGCCTCACTCTTCGAGGAATTGACTTGCTGGACGAAGAGGCTATTAGAACTGATCCTAAATCAATCCTCTTCGCCCTCTCTACTATGCGGTGGCCGATTAGATCTGGGGAGCCGCTGACAGAGGATGAGACTCGTGATTACTTCTTGCACGAAGAAAAAATGACTAGCACGCGCGTTTCTTGCACGGCAAATAACAGGATTCTACCCGGTATGCTCCAATTTGGCGGGGTTTACGACTATAGACAGCTACATGAAGAAGGACAACTCGGCCAGATTATCGATATTAGCAGGCGTTTCACAAGTGACGTGCAACAAATAGAGAAATATCGCCCGAAGCTCAAACTACCAGAGGCAAGACAACTTATACTGATGGTGGCGCTAAACTCACTGTTATCATCTATTGAGGATGAAGAAGGCAGACTAGTGACTAATTACAAACAAGTTATGCCAGTGCTAGCCTCTTGGTATTCGGCCGGCGCGAACGTTTTGGCGCCCCCCGTTGGCGCTCCCCGTAGGATGGTTCCAGAAACACCTATACGCCCGATACCATTCTATAATATTAAGGATGTGCCACAGGTTAAAACATCAGATCCCGCACAAAATCGAGGACAAATAGCGCAATTTCGACTCGTAGAAAAAATGAATGACGCCACGGGTCAACCATATCCAAAACTAGAACCAGTTGAGTGAGATCGAACCCTTGCCATCCGCGAGTACTTGGCGAAACGCTAATGCTTTTCTTATGTTAAAATAGAAATAGAATGAAATATTACCAAAAAACTATAAAAGAGGTTTTGCATGATTTGGGAGCTAGTCACGATGGACTAACAAATCACATGGCGGCCGAGCGATTGGCCACCGACGGCCTCAATCGAATCAATGTCAAAGGTGAGCCGCTCTGGCGGAAAATCATCGAGCCGTTCGCTAACGTGATGATTGGCGTGTTGATTGTGGCTGGCTTGATTTCTATCTGGCAAAAGGAATTAATCGACGCCATTATCATTTTCGCGATCATTATAATAAACGCCGTGATCGATTGGTTTCAACAGTGGTCAACAGAACGAATTTTGCGTTCGCTCAAGAAACGCGAGAGCGAGCTCGTCGAAGTCTATCGCGACGGTGTCGTTTCGACCATCGAGAGCGATCAATTGGTGCGCGGCGATATCATAATTCTCCACGAGGGTCAGAAAGTCCCGGCCGACGCTCGCGTCATCGAGTCTAATAACTTTCACGCCGACGAATCGATGTTGACCGGCGAGAGTTTGAGCGTCAAGAAAAACGCCCGCGAACTAAAAGGCGACAAAGAAGTCTACGAACAATCCAACATGCTATTTAGCGGTTCGTTCGTGGTCACCGGTTCCGGCGTGGCGGTCGTCACGGCGACCGGCAACGATACCGAATTTGGTCGGCTGGCCGGATTGGCCGGTCAGAGCGACGTCAAATCACCCGTCCAAGAAAAAGTCGACAAACTGATCAGGTTGGTGGTGATCACCGTCTTTGTGCTAGCGACGGCGGCTTTCATTCTCGAGTTGATCCGCGGCGTTGAGCCGACCGAAGCCCTCCGTTTTGTTTTGGCGCTAGCGGTCTCGGCTGTACCCGAGGGATTGCCGATCGCTATCACGGTGGTGTTGGCGCTCGGCATGCGACGCATGGCTGCCAAAAAAGCCCTAGTCCGCAACATGCGCGCTATCGAAAATGTCGGCCTGGTGACGACCATCGCCACGGACAAAACCGGCACGTTGACCAGAAACGAACTGCGCGTCCAGGAGACCTGGTCGCCGCGTTTTAACGTGAACGCCTTCGCGCTCCAGACTTCTTTCACGCTCAACATGACCAAAGGCCAAGCCGGCGATCCGCTCGACACGGCGCTCCTTTTATATATGAGTCAGAAAAAAGTCAGCCCGCCGCACCAAAACGCGCGCACGAAATTAGTGCGAGCTCTGCCGTTTGATTACACTCATTCGATGAGCGGTAATGTTTGGCAATTCGGTAAAAGATTCGAAATCTACATCAAAGGCGCGCCCGAAAAAATCCTAGCTCACTGTAAAATCTCCAAACAAGAAAGGGAACTAGCCGAGCAAAAACTCCACGAATTCGCCCGGGAAGGATTCCGCGTTATTGCTTTTGCTAAATTAGAATCGGCGCAGGAAATCGAAAAATTGAGTCAGATCGCAAGCAAAGGTTTAGAATTCCTAGGCTTCGTGGCGATTGCCGACGAACTGCGACCGCGCGTCACGGCGGCCATCCGCGAAGCCACCAAAGCCGGCGTGCGCGTGCGCATGATTACCGGCGATCACGCCGAGACGGCTTATCATATTGCTAGCAAAATCGACATCGCAGACAACCCGTCGCAAGTCTATGATAGCCGCAAATTATTGAAACTGAGCGCCACCTCGCTAGCGGCCATCGTCGAGTCGACGCACGTTTACGCTCGCGTTATCCCCGAGGCTAAACACAAAATTTTGGGCGAGCTCAACCGGACTGATATCACAGCCATGACTGGTGACGGTGTCAATGATGTGCCGGCTCTCAGCCAGGCGCACGTCGGCGTGGCTATGGGTGCCGGTGCCGCCATCGCCAAGGACGCTAGCGACATCGTGCTGCTCGATAATAACTTTCGCTCGATCGTCACGGCCATCCGCGAGGGGCGAATTATTATTTCGAACGTTCGTCGTATGTTGATTTATTTGATCGCTACCAACGCGGGGGAGGTTTTGGTGGCGCTCGGGGCGCTCTTGGCCGGCCTGCCGCTGCCGGTGGTGGCGGTTCAAATTTTATGGATTAATTTGGCGACGGATACTTTCATGGTCATCCCCTTGGGTCTCGAACCGGGCGCGCCCGATACGATGAAACATCCGCCCGCCCATCCCGACGCGCCGATCTTGTCCAAATTTATGATTAGTCGCATCGTCGTCACAGCGGTCACGATGGCGGCTATCACCATCGTGGTGTTCGCGTTGTTCCTAGATTGGCATAGCGAGGCCGAGGCGCGGTCGGCGGCCTTTCTGATGCTCATCGTCGTTCAATGGGTCAACGCTTTCGCCATGCGCGGCGAGGTGTCTTTCTATAAATTATTCAAAATAAAGAACCGAGCGTTTCTATTCGCGCTAGTCACGACAATGATCCTCCAAGCCATCGTCATGTTCACACCGGTGCGGGAACTCTTGCACGTGGTGCAAATCCACGCCGATTCGTTCTGGGCGTGCCTCATCGCGGTGCTGATCATGGGCACAGTCATCGAAGTCCACAAATGGATCGGCCGCCACTGGAAATTAGCGTAAATTCCAAACATCTGAATAACAGGTTACCATAACCAAAATTTGACTAAAAATCCAAAATAGGGGTTGACAGAGAGAGAGAGAGAGAGAGTACTCTTGGTATAGATCTATCAATTAAAAGAAAGGGAACAAAATGCCCGATAACCCAGAATCAAAACGTAAGCCTGCTGGCGATCCAGCAGGAGATCCGAGTGCCAAGGGTCATGGCGTGATAGGCACCGAATGGTTGACTGACCCGCGTCCCGATTCTTTCAACAAACATGTGATTTCGGGCGAGAAGGTGGAGGCGCAGATTGCTCTTGACGAGCTAGAAGCTTTTGGCGGTGACGCGAACATTAAGTTTAAGCAGTGGTTTGAGACTCTTAGTGATGAAGATAAAAGTGAATATGGGCTCAGAGTGAAGGGAGGGCTTAATGAACTACTAGAAGACCTGATCCAAAAAGCAGGATTCGGTGGATCAGTCGTTGGTCTGATGGAGCGAGGAGCCTTTGCGCATAGAGACGTTCCACCGGGCACTTTTGGAGATTTGCGTATTGAATCTGAGGCAGATAATTCACACGTAAACATATCAGTGGAGCGCTATGAAACAAGAAAGCCAAATGGTCAATGCCCAGACGGTATTACGCTAACAGCGCATGTAAGAGTGAAAGGTGGAGTTGCACGATTAAGATACAAGCTGTACGACCCCGGCGAAGAGCCTGACGGTAAGGCGTTTGATTGGTATTCCGGCCTATGGTGGCAGCGAAATGACAGAAGAATCCCGCCATTCTGCTACGTCGTGTGCAGCGTCGAAGACCCTAATGGCAGATGGTCAAAGGAAGATCGCCCGGTTTCTGTCGAGGAAATTGCAGTCCTAGGGGAATTATTGGAACGTGCAGAAAGCCATCAACATGACGGCGCGAAGTATGGGCCACGGTATGCCGATCATAGCCGAGACGGCCTGTGATTTGTGTAATTAGATCCCTTGCGCAAAAGTCAAATCCATGCTAAGATAGAGGCATTATGAGCGAGACAATGGTGTCGAGTGGCAGCAATCTAACCTCTGATGAGTGGAGAGATTTTGACTTTTCGACCGTTAAAGTCGAAAAGCCACGCGCCACGAGAATGCTACCGAAACGCGAAGCCATCCGGCTCGTCGTGGTCGGTGCACTGAGCGGCGCGGCGGTTTGGTTGATGAGTTTGGCGCTCCAGGCCTGGGTCATGCAACCGCTATTTTGCCGCACGCCCGACACGGCTAGCATTTGCGCCAACGCCGGCGTGACGTCGTTCGTCATATCGCTAGGAGTCGCGGGCATCGTTGCCGCGACGATTTTGGTCTCGAAGCGGGTTTTCCGCGCCATCATTATCACGGCGGCGACCTTTACGAGTTTGGGCGCTCTATGGCCGTTGCTCGATGGCCGCAGTGCCGCCCTGGCCGCCGTTATCATGGCCGTTTTCGCCGTCGGCCTAAATCTATTTTTCTCGCTCGTTCTAGCGATCAAACGCTACACCCTAGCCATGCTCCTCGCGACAGCGCTAGTGGTGGCATTTTGGCTGCTGGCACGAGGTTGATAAGGAAATTTTAAGGAAAGGAGTTTTATGGGATACGCAAGAGAAACCGTACGTAGAGGCCATGTGGGTAAAGGCCCAGATAAAATGTTGTCATGGGGTGAATTTTGCGCACAACAAGACGGAGCGGGGGGGGGGCGGAGACCTAAAGAGCAGATAGCTGCTGTAGGGCAAGTTGCCGGAACCCTGGCGCCTGCAGAGCAAAAACCAGAAGTAACAATAGCGCGAATGGAAGAAGCTGTAGAGAGTCGTTACGGGAGCGACTACAATTACGTTGGAGGCGCAATTGCTTATCTCAAAAATACCACTCGTGTTTGGGGTGACGAACAGCTCAGCCAGCGTTTTTATGAGGCAAAGTTGCGAAGATGGTACGATTACGAAGATCAGCTTTAGGTTTTTCGCTCGCTTCGTTGTAAAATAGAGGTATGGAAATCATCATAATTATTCTATTGGTCGCGGTGCTTTTGACTCTGCTGATCCTGATTTTGCAAAAAAGATCGAAACCCGATGAGAAATATCTGCAAAACGACCTCAACAATTTGCGGCGCGATGTGACGGAGTTGTCGGACAATTTGCGGAAAACTTTTGACGAGAAATTGGACAAAACCCAAGAATCGATGACGGCGCAGCTGCACAGCTCGTCGAAAATAGTTTCGGATATTTCCACGCGGTTGACCAAATTGGACGAGACGAACAAACGCGTGGTCGATGTGGCCGAGGAGCTGAAAACTCTGCAAAATGTTTTGACCAATGCCAAGCAACGCGGCGGCTTGGGCGAATATTACCTCGAGAGCGTGCTCGGTAATGTCTTGCCGCCGAACGTTTGGGAAAAGCAATATCATTTCAAAAACGGCGAGTCGGTCGACGCCATCGTGCGGTTAAAGGACGGCAAAATCCTGCCGATCGATAGCAAATTCAGCCTCGAGAATTACAACCGTATGGTCGAGGCCAAAACCAAGGCCGAGCGCGAAAAATTGAATGCTAATCTACGGCGCGACCTCAAATCCCGCATCGACGAAACCGCCAAATACATCCGCCCGACCGAGGACACGATGGATTTCGCCTTCATGTTCATCCCGAGTGAGGCGCTCTATTACGACGTCATCATAAACGATGTCGGACAGGGTGGGTCATCGCGAAACCTGATCGATTATGCCTTTAACGAAAAGAAAGTCATCATCGTCAGCCCGACGACGCTTCTGGCCTATCTGCAAACCGTCATGCAGGGACTACGTAGTCTCGAGATCGAGGAACAGGCCAAGGAAATCCAAAAGCGCGTTAGACAGCTCGGCCAGCATCTCGACAAATACGAAGAATACCTCGGCAAACTCGGCAACAGCCTCGGTGCGACGGTCAACCACTACAACGCTGCCCACAAAGAATTCGCCAAAGTCGACAAAGACGTCGTCAAAATCGCCGGCGGCGAACCCTCGGCCGAGCCGCTTCAAATTGACAAACCTCATGACAAATAGTACACTGTATTAAATATGAGAGGAAATGCAGGAAGTGAGGGGGGTGCGTCGAGTAGGTTTAATAGATTAGTTAGATCCGTCGCCAGAAAACCTGCGTTAGCGGGTCTAGTCTTGGGATTAACGGTGGTTGGGCCTGGATTTGTTATTTTGCAGCGGACGTCTTCAGATGTGGAGCACGCAGCTTTCGCCGCGACTGAGTGTACTGGTGCAGCTGCAGATTATGGCTTTGGGTTGAATCAGTCAGTTGCAATTGATACTATGCCAGTCTTAGTCAAGGATGCCTGCGGTTTATCGGAGCTCGATTATACGGAAGAAGGCATAGAAAGAACCGTTGTGTTATCAGATTTGCTTTACGGGCGAGCAAAAGAGGCTGCTCGGCGCGAAGCAGCAAATAATGAACTCTGGCATAATGCAGTAGTTGGCTATCTGTGTCCAACTGTCATAATTACTTCAGCTGGCGGTGTTTTGCATTACCTTCGGAAAATTGGAGAAGATTAAATTTAAGTTGCGTATCGAATAAGATAAGGCTACCTTGCATAACAATGAGCATTGTTATACAAGGTAGCATTGAAAAACATTACGAAAAACTTTTGACTTTGAATAATAAAACCGCCCCCTATTTCGGGGGCGGCTGATTTTGGTTTTACAACCTATTTCTTGGCATCGCTGAGCGCCAAGCGGTAAATACTGAAACCGGCCGTTATGCCAATAACAGTTGCACCAATATATGTGAACACCGGCCACCAGAAAGTCATAGCGTCCACGCCGAACGGATTGGCCCAATCGAAGCCGCCAATTGCCGCAGCCACGGCGGGGTTTAGGATGACGGTTGCGCCACCGATAACCAAACCGGCCAAGAGCGACACACCGACCGCCAGGCCAGTTTCGATTTGGTTCTTTTTCGTAGCACAGACGGCGTAACCAATACCGAGACCAAAGACAACGGAGCCGAGCAGCTCGAGCAGGAAGTTAACCCACTCTTTATCGGCAGTCATCTTGTGATCTGCCGACTGGAGACCAACCTCAGCAGCAGCATCAACAAGACCAAGATTTTGAACAGCGTCATCAATAGTCAAGTCGTAGTTATCTTTAATATATTTCTCAATACCACCGCCTTTGTCGATGTCATCTGCAGTAACATTGGCGTAGGGATCAGAAACCAGAGCGTCGAAAACTTGAGATTTTAGGTTTGACGATGCATTGAATAACCCAATTAACAGCCCAAACGCCGCCAACGCACCCAACACCTGTGCAAAGATATAAGCGACAGTTTTGACGCCATCGACTTTGCGGTTGACGTACTGCGCGATGGTGATGGCTGGGTTCAAATGCGGGCCACTGACCACGCCGAAAACCACAACCAACGTTGTTACGATCAATGCCACCGCGATCGAACCGATCAACCCAGCGCCGAACAAGCTAATGACCGCGCCGGCCAACACAAACGTGCCAAAGAACTCCGCGATCAGCGCGCCCGGTTTGAGCGCCTTGACCTTGTCGCTAAACGTTAGTTTTTTACCACCCGTTTTTGCCGCGGCCGCAACGACGGTTGTCGTTTTTACCGCGGGCTTTTTGGTCGCCGGTCGCTTTTTCGGGGCGGCCTTTGACGAAGAGGCTTTCTTTGTAGCCATTACTCTCCCTCCTTATAAGTTAACGTTCCTCATTATAGCACAAACTTTTCAAAAATGATACAATATCCTTATGGCAATCATTTTCAACAACGAACAGGACAGATCCGAGCTGCAGCAGCGCATCGCGGCGGAACTGCGCGAAAAGCAAACGAGCAAAAATTTGGTCGACGACGATCTCGCGGCGCCCGAGTACGACATCGAGACCGGCACTTATCTCAAAAATACTAAGAAGACGACGAGTTTGGCCTGGGCGTGGGCTATCATCGGCATCGGAATCATCGGTACAATAATCGCCATCATGGTAGTAATCTAAGAAGGAGTTTTGAATGAAAATGTCAAAAACAAATCGAAAATGGAAAATCGCGCTGTGGGCGGTTGGCGTGGCGACTGCTTTGGTGTTGGTTGGTTTCTTGGCTCTGACCGTGGTGGTTCGCCAAGCCGTCAAAATCTATCGCAGTGACACGGCGGAGCAATTGAACGCGGCCATCGGTGGCCAGGAATCCGGCGTGCCGGTCGAGCTGCGGCGCGTGCTCCTGGGCGAGCTATTGAACGGCGATTACACGAACATTAAATCTCTAGAGACCGACTACCAGAAACTCTTGACCGATGTCAAAAGCTACGTGACCGTGCTGGCGGCTCATGATGCCTTGATCGAGCAATACAATGCCGGCATCAAGGGCGACAAACCGCTCGGCGGCGATCTCTTGGTCTCGGTCAATCGCTACATGGCGGCGTTCGAAAATCGTTTTCCCGGCGAGAAAGACAGAATCAAAGCCATCAGCGACCTGTCGGCCAAAATCACCTCGAACACCAATTTTGATGCTGTGAGTGGCGACATCGACGACGTCCTACAGAGCGGCGACAAATTTCTGGCTGAGCTCCGCGAGAGCTTGAACGCTCGTATCCTCGAGTTTAGCAAAAAGGTGAATTAGTGGTACAATGGTCGATATGAATATCGACGAGGTTAAATTAGAACTACTAAAACGTGTCGCGATCGCCGATCAGCCGCGCTCGGTTTTGCGCGCTCCCGAGCTCAAAAAACTCTACACCGAAATTCCGAGCGCTCCGCCGGATCAGCGCGGTGAGCTCGGGCGTGAAATCAATAGGCTAAAGGAAACTCTAGAAGCAGCGATTGTCGAGCGCGAAAATGCGGTCGTCGACGACACGGTCGAACCGCTCGATGTCACGGCGCCGTGCGGGGTGAACAAACCGCTGCCAGGGCTGATGACGGCCGATCGCGGCTCGATTCATCCGTTGACGCGCGAAATGAGTGTGGTGATCGATATCTTTATTCGCATGGGCTTTGAGGCGATCGAGTCGCGCCAGCTCGATGACGATTATCATATGTTCACGTCACTGAACTTTCCGCCGGGGCATCCGGCGCGCGATGGTTACGATACCTTTTACACCGAGGAAGGTTTCATTCCGCCGGCACACACTTCGACGATGCAAAATCGGATTTTAAAGGCCGGCAAAAAGGATCTGGAACAGGGAAAACACATCGCCGCCATTAGCTACGGCCGGGTTTTTCGCAACGAAGACACCGACGCTACGCACGAACATACTTTTTACCAGGTCGAGGGTGTTTTGGTCTCGCCGACGGTGACGCTGGGCGATATGCTGGGCTGTCTGCGCGCCTTTTTCGAAAGTTACTATGGCCAGAAATTGAACATTCGGACTCAGCCGGCATATTTTCCGTTTGTTGAACCGGGTTTGGAATTCGCCATTGAAAAACCAGCGGCGTTGGGCGGCACCGGCAAAGAATGGCTCGAAATGTTCGGCTGTGGCATGATCCACCCGAATGTTTTAAGAGAAGCCAACATCGATCCGGCCAAATATCGCGGCTTTGCCTGGGGCGGCGGCATCGACCGCCTGGTTCTGCTCAAATACGGCATCGAGGACATTCGGCATTTCGAATCCGGAAAACTGGCATTCCTGCGGGAGTTTCGATGAATTTTGAGTGGATTGGGTACCTGGCTGGCGCGCTCAGTATGTTCGTGTCAGTTCCGCAAATATTTAAAACTGTTAAAACACGACGGATGCGTGACGTTTCATTGCTGACTTTCCTGATTAATTTTACACAGACTGGCCTGTGGTGTTTGTATGGTGTGCTGAACGGTATTTTGCCGCTCATGATATTTACTGGCCTAAACTCACTGTTTTCGTTGATCGTTGTGATATTGAAATTGGTGTTGCGAGAGGAGACTAAATGATTAGAAAACTGAGCCATCTAGATTTTAACCGTGTGGGATCTCATACGGTTATTGCCAGCGCGGTTAATTATTTGAATTTTAAACCCCACATTTTTGAGGGGTTTAAAAACAGAATGGCTGAGAGGTCTGCATGGTAAAAAAATCCACCAAACTTATCGTCGAAGGCACGGAAATTGTGGTAGCCCGCCAAAATGACAAAGATTATATCTCGCTGACCGACATGGCAACATTTAACAAAGATAGCGAAGCTAGGTTTGTAATATTCAACTGGATGAGCACTTTTGCCACACTTAATTATTTGGCTACTTGGGAAAAATATTATAACCCCAATTTTAACCGTATGGGATTCCACACGGTTAAAAACCCTAACGGGAGACTACTTGTCTCTCCGAGTAAATGGATTGAGGAAACCAACGCAATCGGCATGTTTGTCAAGATGGGACGTTACGGTGGTGGAGTTTTCGCACACAAAGACATCGCTTTCGAATTCGCGACTTGGCTTAGTCCCGAATTCAAATTTTATCTAGTCAAAGAATTCGAGCGCCTCAAAGAACAAGAGCAAAAACAGCTCTCGTCGGAGTGGAATCTGCAGCGAACCTTGGCCAAAATTAATTATCGCATCCACACCGACGCGATCAAGGAAAATCTCATTCCGCGCGTGGTCAGCGCCAGTCAGAAAAAATTCACCTACGCTAACGAGGCTGATCTGTTGAATGTGGCGTTGTTCGGCCAAACCGCCGCCGAGTGGCGCGCCGCGCACCCGCGAGCCGAGGGCAACGTCCGTGACGAAGCGACGCTGGAGCAGCTAGTCGTGTTGTCGAATCTGGAGAGCATCAACGCGCTGTTGATCCGCGAGGGCTTGAGTCAGGGTGAACGGCTGGCTCGCCTCAACGCCACGGCGATTGCGCAACTAAAATCACTACTAGAGCACGACGTGACAAAGAAGATCGACGGAGGCAAGAAATGAAAAAAGCCATCATAATCCACAGTTGGATTACCAAACGAAAATTTTATGATCCGGCCAGGCCAACGCCCAGCAATGCGGACTGGCTTCCGTGGTTATCTAAACAGCTGATAATTCGCGGTATTCACACTGTGGCACCAGAAATGCCGAGGGTTTATTACCCAGAATATGATATTTGGAAAAAAGAGCTAGAGCGTTTTGAACTAGATGAAGACACGACCTTGATCGGTCATAGTTGCGGCGCGGGATTTCTTGTGAGATACCTCAGTGAAAATCCCGTAAAGGTCGGCAAGGTGATTTTGGTTGCGCCATGGTTGGGAATTATCCCCGATGATTTACGAGAATACGCCCCCAGCGAGATTTTGGAGCCGACCTTTTTCGAGTTCAAGATTGACAGAAATCTGGCAACCAGAACCGCTGGGCTGACGTTGATTGAGTCGACCAACGACAAACCATACATACAGAAGAGCGTTGAAATTCTGAAAGAATCCCTCAACGATTTACGAGTTTTGACGCTGAAGGACAAGGGTCACTTTTGGGCTAAGGATCTTGGCGGGGTCGAATTCCCCGAACTGTTGGCGGAGGTTTTACGATGAACATTATCTTTGTCGGCGCCAGCATCACACAGGGTTTCTGGGACACCGGCGGTGGTTGGGTAGCGCGAATCACGCGCACATTTATGAAACGAGCGGTGGACACGAAAACTTTTTACGGCGCTGGCAGTCCTCCCGTAGCTTTTAATTTAGGCATTTCCGGCGATAACGCGGAGAGGATTCTCGGGCGCTTGGACACCGAGCTAGCGGCGCGAGTTGATGGCCGTGGCGACGTGGTCGTGTTTAGTTTCGGCGTCAACGATTCCCAGGCGCGCGGCGGCAAGTTCACTTCTTCGCCCAAAAAATTCCTAGCCGATTTGACGCGCATTTTTGAAATCACCAAAAATTATGTCGACAATGTGTTTTTCGCGAACATCTTGCCGTGCGATGAAAAGTTGGTTCAACCAGTGGCGTGGAACGACTCGATCTATTATTACAACGATCGCATCGATGATTTCAACCAGGTTTTAGAAGAATTTTGTCGGGGGGGGGGTAGTGGCTTGAAAGTGATTGACATTGCCACGCCGTTCAAAAAAGCCCTCGAACAGCGGGAGTTGTTGATGGACGGCCTACACCCCAACGACGCCGGGCATGAATTGATCGCCGAGGTTGTCCTCGAGCGATTATGGGAGGTGATAGAATGAGCCAATACGTTTATCCGAAATTCGATCCGGACGACGAGCGCGAGGTGCGATTGGTTAGTGAGACAGAATTAACTGAGGAGGAATCGAGATGATAATTCAACGAAGCGAAAGAAAAATGCGCTTGCGGATTTTTCCGAGCAAGGCAGAATTACCTGAGGAGGAATCGAGATGATAATTCAACGAAGCGAGAGAAAAATGCGCTTGCGGATTTTTTCGAGCAAGGCAGAATTACCTGAGGAGGAATCGAGATGATAATTTCACTAAACTGGCTCAAAAAATACGTTGACATTAAAATCCCGACCGAGGAGTTGGTTGAGCTGATCGGCGCGCGCTTGGTCGAGGTCGAGCGGGTGATCGACCTGGCGCCGAAATACGCGGGCGCCGTGGTTGTCAAAGTCGTCAGCGCGGAAAAGATCGAGGGCAGCGATCATCTCAGTCTGTGTTTTGTCGACGACGCCGGCGTGGTGAAAAATGCCCAGCGAAACGACGATGGCACGGTGCGGGTGGTCTGTGGTTCGCCGAATATTCGCGGCGGTGTGCAGGCGGTCTGGCTGCCGCCGGGAGCGGTGGTGCCGGAGACTTATGGTCGCGATAATCAGGTTCACATGGATGCGCGGAAACTCTGCGGCCATGTCAGCAACGGCATGCTGGCCGGGCCGGACGAGCTGGATTTCGGCGAGCGAACGGACGACGTGGTTTATATCGATCCCGCCGATGCAAAACCTGGCGACGACTTTGCGGAAATTTTCGGGCTGAACGACACGTTGCTCGATATCGAAAACAAATCGCTGACCCATCGGCCGGACTGTTTTGGCGTGATCGGTTTCGCACGCGAAGTTGCTGGGATTTTGGGGCAGAAATTTGAGGCGCCAGATCGGCTTAATGTCACTATCGAGCACACGAAGCAATCCAGTTTGGATCGCCACGGCGACGAGTTGCCTCGCGATGACGTGAATTTGGCTGTTGAGATTATTGATCCGAAACTTTGTCCGCGTTACCAGGCGGTCGTGCTTGACGGGTTTAACGATCGAGCGGCCAAGCATTTGTCCGAAGCGGCGGTTGTCTTGGCCAAGTCCGGCATGCGTTCCATAGACCCGATTGTCGATGTGACGAACTATCTCATGCTCCTAACCGGCCAGCCGCTGCACGCTTTTGACTATGACAAGTTGGTTGCGGTCGGCGGTCAAAAAGAAGCGAAAATCATCATCCGCGCAGCCAAAAAGGGCGAGAAAATGGAGCTCCTCGACGGCCGAAACATTGAAATGTCCGAGGACGACATCGTCATCACGTCCAACAACGTGCCGGTGGCGTTGGCCGGCGCGATGGGTGGGGCGAACACGGCGATCGATCAAAACACCAAACGCATCGTCATCGAATCGGCGACGTTCAACCTCTATAACCTGCGCGGCACGCAATTTCGCCACGGCATTTTTAGCGAAGCTATCACGCGCTTCACCAAAGGCCAACCTCCGGCGCTGACCGATCCGGTGATCGACGAGTGTGTGGAGATATTGACCGAGGAGCACGGTATGAAAATCATCGGCGGCAAAGTCGATGCCTATCCAAAGAAAGTTGAAAATCCGGTCGTTGATCTCACGCTAAGCCAAATCAATAATCTGCTCGGCGCGAATTTCACCGCGGAGCAGGTCAAAACCACGCTCGAAAATATCGGCTACAAAATCGCCGTCATTGCGAGGAGTGAAACGACGAAGCAATCCATGGATCGCCACGCTACCGCTCGCGATGACGAGGTGCAATTTACCGCCCAAGCGCCTTGGTGGCGCACCGACATTCACATCCCCGAGGACGTCATCGAAGACATCGGTCGCATCAACGGTTTTGACAATATCACGCCGACTTTGCCGCGCCGCGACTTTGCCGCGCCGACGCCGGACAAACTAGGCGATCTCAAATCAAAAATCCGCCAGGCCTTAGCAAGTTTCGGCGCCAACGAAGTCCTGACCTATTCCTTTGTTAGCGAAAAATTGCTAAAAAAAGCCGGCCAAGATCCGAAAAATTCTTACAAAATCACCAACTCGATCAGCCCCGAATTGCAATACGTCCGGCAAAGTCTAGTACCGAGTTTATTAGACAAAGCATTCGAGAACTATGATGAGGGCTATGACCAGTTTGCGCTGTTCGAAATGAACCAGGTCTATCAAAAATCGTACGGTTTGACAAACGAAAAAGTGCCATGTCTGCGCGACAAAGCCGCCCTGGTGTTGACTAATGACAACAACGAGCAAACCATATTCTATGAAGTGAAACAATATGCTGAGAGGCTGTTTCTAGGGTTAGGGATCCGAGTGCATTTCGTGCCGCTCGTGGACGATCATGCGTCGAACAAAGTTTTTAATCCAAAGCGCTCAGCGCAGATCAAAAGTGATCTGGATGAAACAATTTGCTTTGGTGTAGTTGGCGAGATGAAAAATAGTGTCAAAAATGCTTTTGGCCTGCTGCAACAGGTTGCCGGTTTCGAGCTGAATTTAGATAGGATTTTGAACGCCTTGCCGGACAAGACGACTGACCGCAAGAAACGCAGCCGTTACCCGTTGGCTAAACGGGACATGACTTTCCAGGTCAATTCCGATCTGGCGTATATAGCCCTAGAAAATCTTTTGCGAGAAGGTTTGGAAAAGCAAGAACTGTGGTTTGAACTTGCGCCAATTTCAATCTACCAAAGCGAAGACAAAACCACCAAAAACATTAGTTTCCATTTGACTTTTGCTGACTATGATAAAACTTTGAGTGGTGACGAAATTGCGGCCATCGTGAATGGTATCGCCGACGCGGCCGCCGAGCAGTTGGGGGCAAAGATTATTTAAATTATAATGTCTGGGTTGCTTCGCGAATTGAAATTCGCTCGCGATGACGATAGTTAACAACGTAAGAGGAAGGAGAAAACATGGCAAAATCATACTACGAGGCGAAAACTCCGCGCTGGCAGCGCGTTGCCATTTGGATTATCGCCATCGCGATGGCGGGCGGCACGTTGATAGGGTTTCTTTTCATGGCCATAGCGGCCGAAAATCCCAATCTCGACACGGCGGGCATAACTCAGGGCAAGGAAGAAGAAGCCGCCAAGAAATTGGAAGAAAAAATCGCCGAACGCCAAAAGAAAATCGACGCCCAAAACGAAGCTTTAAGCAAAAAATATTTCGCCGAACTAAATGGTTTCAAATCCAAAGTAGCGGCATTCGAACCGACCGGCATCGGCGATGTTGAAACCGAGGATCTAAAAAACGGCGACGGCGCGGAAATCACCAACGAAACAAAATATTCAATGTATTATATCGGCTGGAAGCCGATTGGTGATATCTTTGACTCATCATTTAGCCAGGATAATTCTAGCTTGGGCGAACCACTTCATCACCAAGGTGGCGGGGTTTGGGTTTTTCCAGGTGGCAATACGGGCAGTGTTATCGCCGGTTGGAACGAAGGCGTCATCGGCATGAAAATCGGCGGCGTGCGCCTAATCACCATTCCGGCGGACAAAGCCTACACCAGCGACGGCAACCAAGAACACGAACTCTATGGTCTACCTCTCAAATTCATCGTCATGGCTGTCCCGACGCCCGAGGATATTCCTTATCCGAAAGGCACCCTGGCGGTTTGCGAAAAAGCCATGGCCTCCCAGGCCGCCCAGTACGGCATCTCCCCCAAGGATCTCTGTTTGTACCTCGGCTATGACAACGAGGAAAAATAGTTTTAGGGCTTGCACACCTAAAAACCTTATGCTAATATAGAGGCAGTTAAAGAAAGGTGGGTTAAAAGTGGACAGCGGTACAACCTTATTCAGTAGTGATAACACAAGCGCGCCGGCTAGCGATGATTCGGCGGTAATTAGCACGGACTCGTTGCTCAACGGATCGGACGACGCGACGACGCCGGATCCGACGACGTCCGATTCCACCGCGCCGACCGGCCAGGTTGGCGATCCTTTGGCGGGCATGGGTGATGATGCCGCGGACGCCACCGAGCCAGAAGAAACCGACGACATCGTACCCAACGAAACTATCACCACCAACGATTGGTCCAAAGTCGGCGAAGTAAAACCGAACGAACCGCCGCCGTCTGATCCGGTGATGCCGATTCTGCCGGAAGAGCCCGAGAAGCCGGAAATTGTGCCTGAGATCGTGCCGGAAATCGTACCCGATATTGTGCCCGAGCCGGCGCCGGAAGTTCCGTTTGGGTCGGAGCTCAAATACAAACTGCCCGGCGTGGATGATCCGGAAAAGATCGCTTTTATCAAGACATACACCCAGGAATTCGACGATGCTCTAAATCGCGCCACCGACGCTGCCCAGAACATTTTGCGCGCCATCGATCGGGCGGTGCACGAGCATTCGCCGGATATCACTGTGCCGGACGAAGCCATGGAATTCCTGGCCAAGAAACCCGTTGACGGCAAAGTCGAGAAGTTCGAAGACGCCCGCGCCGTTGTCCAGGAAGTCCTAGATCGCGCCGCCGATGCCAAAGAACAAGCCGCCAGAGCTGCCGAAGAAGCCGCCCGCATCTACGACGAAGTCCAAGCTTTCAAAAAGGAAACCGAGGACAAAATTGCCGTTTTGGTTAGTGGCGCCAAACAACAACCCGATCTGCCGCCGGCGAGCTAGATCTCGTAGCTCGGAATAGACGAAGCCGCGCCCAGTTTAGTGACGCTAGTGGCCGCTGCGAGGTTAGCGCGCTCGAGTGATTTTTCAAAGGTCGAACCCTTCGCGATTCCGGCCGCAAAGTAACCCACGAAACAATCGCCGGCTCCGGTGGAATCAACCACGTCGACCTCGTGCCCCGCCAAACTATGAACCTGCCCGTCGCGCAGAGCTATCAACCCGTCGGCGCCCAAAGTCACAATTATCGAGCCAGCAAATCCGCGCTCTTTGGCCACTGTCGCTAATGTGTCAATGTTCGGCGCCGCGCCAAAAATCATTTTGTACTCGTGCTCATTCACGACGAGATAATCGATCAAATTCAGCAGCTCATCATTCACGTCGCCCGCCGGTGCGGGATTCAAAATCGTCGTGGCGTGGCTTTCTTTGGCTTTTTTGAACGCGGCGACCGTCGTTTTGATCGGCGTTTCGTATTGCGCGACTACCACGTCGCCTGGTTCTGGCTTGAAATTTACTAGTGCAGTCTCGTCCAACAAACCATTGGCGCCGGCGACCACTGCGATAGTGTTCTCGCCGCACGCGATGGTGATGATGGCGGTGCCTGTCGGAGCATCGGACGTCGTGGCGATTGAGTTCGTGTCCACCCCGGAGCTTTTCAAAAATTCGACCAATTGTCGACCGACGGAATCATCGCCGACCAACCCAATCATCGACGTGCTGGCGCCGGCTCTGGCCGCGGCCACCGCCTGGTTCGCTCCTTTGCCGCCGGGAAAATGCTGCAAACTCGACCCGACGACGGTTTCCCCGAGCCCCGGGCATCTATCCGCCGACACTACGATATCGTCGTTGATGCTGCCGACGACGTACACGCTTGGCATTCGTCCTCCTCGAATTAGTTTATTACATTTTAACACACTTTGAAAAACTTGAGGTAACAGACATTTTTTAGAAATCCAAACCGATAATGCTTGCAATTTGCTATCGGGGGGGGGTATACTTTCTATGTAAAGGAGGTGATATGGAAACAAACGGAGGAAGTGTGCGACTTGATGACGGGCAACCCGGACGCCCAGCGCAAACTGATGGAAGTAATATCTTCACTCAGAGCAGAGCGTGGGTTGAACGGAGATACGAGAGGTTCGATGAGGCTCGCGCTGCCGTGCTCACTGTTCTACGGCAAAGTGATGTGCCAATTCAATTTGGAGATCTCGTACAGGCGGCTCTGCGTGCGGCAGTCGAAGCTGGACATCCAATTGTCGATGAAGCTGCAGTCAGGCTAATGATACGATATTTGAAAAAGGAAAACGCCATCACGGTTGACTATTACACGAATGTCCGTCTAGTTAACCCTGAGCTGGCTGATCAGGCACCGCAAAAGGCCAAAGTTACTGGATTGCTTCCCCCGGATCAAGTCCGGGATCGCAATGACATCGACGATTCTTTTACAAACCCAAAATCCCACCAACAGTAAAGACACTAATGAACAGAATCGCTACCATGTTGACGACTTTGATGAGGGCGTTCAGGCCCGGACCCGAAGTGTCTTTGGTTGGGTCGCCAACGGTGTCGCCGACGACGGCGGCCTTGTGGGCTTCGGAGCCTTTACCACCGTATAAACCGTCGGACTCAATCAATTTTTTGGCGTTATCCCACGCGCCACCGGCGTTGTTGAGCGTCATGGCCAGCATCAAACCAACCACGATGATGCCGATGAGAACTCCGGCCAGCGCCGCCATGCCGAGCAACCATCCGACCAAAATCGGCACCACGATGGCCATAGCGCCCGGCACGATCATTTCCTTGAGCGCGGCGCTCGTCACGATGTCAACCGCTCGGGCGTAGTCCGGTTTCTGTTGGCCCTTTAGGATGCCGGGGAATTCTTTGAATTGACGTCGGACTTCGTTGACCACGCCCATGGCGGCCTTGGAAACCGCGCGCATCGTCACGGACGTAAAGGCGAACGGCAGCAAACCGCCGATCAACAGGCCGACCAAAATGACCGGATTGTTGATGGACAAATCGACCTGCGCGCCGCCGGCCTGGTGGATCATTTTGTCATAATAATCCGCGAACAGTGCCAACGCACCGAGCGCCGCCGAGCCGATGGCGTAACCTTTCGTCACGGCCTTGGTGGTGTTGCCAACCGCGTCGAGTTCGTCGGTGATTTCGCGCACTTTGGCGGGTTGTTCGCTCATCTCGGCAATGCCGCCGGCGTTGTCGGTAATCGGCCCATAAGAATCGAGCGCCACGATCATCCCAGCCGTCGACAACATGGCGATGGCCGCCACCGCGATCCCGTACAAACCGTTGCCGTCGAAACCGCCCGCTAGGAAAAACGCCACCAAAATACCGATCACGATGGTGATGACCGGCATGATCGTACTTTCCATGCCGAAACTGAGACCGCTGATGACATTAGTGCCGGCGCCGGTCTCGGATGACTTGGCGATTTCTTTGACCGGTCGGTGTTTAGTCGAAGTATAATATTCGGTGAAAATAAACATCAACACCGTGATGACGATGCCGACCAAACTAACGAAAAAGTAAGTGAAGCTACCAAAGATCCAAACAGACAGCCCAGCGAACGCCAGCGCGCTAATCCCGGCCGCCGCGTAGACGCCTTTGTAGAGCGCGTTCATGATGTTTTTGCTCCGACCCAAACGGACAAAGAAAATCCCGATGATGCTAGCGAAAATCGCCACCGAGCCGACGGCCAACGGAAAGACGATTTCCTTGGCGCCAAAGTCTCCGCCGCCGACTACCGCGCCAATCAACATGGCGGCCAGCAACGTCACCGCGTAAGTCTCGAACAAGTCCGCACCCATGCCGGCACAATCGCCGACGTTATCGCCCACGTTATCCGCGATGGTCGCCGGGTTGCGCGGGTCGTCCTCGGGAATGCCGGCTTCGACTTTGCCGACGATATCGGCACCGACGTCCGCGGCTTTCGTATAAATACCACCACCAACGCGCGCGAACAAGGAAATCAAACTAGCGCCGAAACCAAATCCAATCACCAAATTAATATCCTTGAAAAAGATGTAGCTCAAGCTAACGCCGAGCAGAGACAAACCGACCACCGCCAGACCCGTCACGGCGCCGCCGCGGAACGCCAAATTGAGCGCCGCCGTTAGCGAATTCTTGGCCGCTGCCGCCGTGCGCACATTGGCGCGCACCGACACGTTCATGCCGATGAACCCGGCCAGCGCCGAACAAATCGCTCCGACCACGAAACTGAGCGCCAACTCCCAACCTAGCGCCAGGCCGATCACGACAGTCAAAACTATCGCGACCACCGAAATCGTCATATATTGTCGCTTGAGATAAGCCATCGCGCCTTCTTGGATCGCCGCGGCGATCTCGCGCATTTTTTTGTCACCTGGCTTTTCTCGCAACACCCGCCTAGCTAGCAGGCCGGCCGCCAACAGGCTTATGAGTCCTGCCACCGGAGCCAAGTAAATCATAAACGTGAAATCCATATTTCGTCTCCCTTCCCATTAAAAACTTATTAGATAATAGGAATATTGTAACACAAGATCCAGACGAGCGAAATGCTTGATATTTTGACAAATTCCTGTATAATACTACGTATGAGCGCGGGATCAATACCACAAGCAGATAGAAGGCATGCCCCCCCCCTGTTGAAGAAATGGCTGATTGGTTAGCAGAGAATTATCCGCCAGAAGTCCTGGGTCAAATACTTGAACTGGCGCAAAGTGCTCTTGCCTCGAGACGTACGCAAACCGTCTCGGATAATCGACCGGCAACGGCGGACACAACAATCCCGACTGATAGCGGCTCCGGAGAGTTCAGCAGGGAAGATTACGAGAGAAGAGTCTTAATAGACGTACTAAATTCCGCGGGGCAGGACGTTTCTCTCTATACAGTCCTTAGCCATTCAATGAGAGAGCATTTAAATGTCAGGAGCCTAGGGCACTCAACAGTAACGGGGGGAAACCGAGTTGGTTCTCACGGCTTCTATCAAGATAGTTTCTTTCAACCTATCAATCCTGGCTCTTATGATCGTAGTTGGGGAGAAAATTTCATGGAGCAAATATTCTTCTCACAAAAACTTGACGGACTAGATAGGCTTGACCCCGGCCATGTTTGGTTCGGGTATTCCTTTAATACCTGGCAATCGTCGGACGAAAAGCTTCGGAGGGAATTAGGTATTTTGAGTGACGATGGAAGATTCTGCACTACATTTTGTTTGGCGGCCAAATTAGATCGATCGATTGCTATCGAGCTGGAAAGCGCTATAAAAGCTAACCCTCAATTCGTTCGGGAGGTTGTTGCCGGCCTGGTGATGAGAGGGTTCGATTGCAGCTTCGACGATATTGACCTTGGCGGTGTCGACGGCAAGATGGTACGACTTCCACCGTATGACAAAATGCCTGACCATTGGCCGTTGACAATGTTTAATATGGGTGTAGATCAAGTATCGGCAGACCTGCCCAGCGGAGGCAGTTTCCTGCGCGTGACAAGAGGTGGAGTAATGGAAAGCCGTGTCGACCCGATGACAGTTATGACGCGACATAAAGTGGACAAATACCGGCCGTTCAAATACGTGCGCGAGCTCCCTCCACGGGTGCGGGCAAATGACCGAATCTAATTCCCGGGTCGCCGGCTCCACGGCGCTCGTTTTTTCTTGGTTTGGGTTTTTTCGATTGTTTCACTTTGCTCGCGTAACTGCGAACGGAGTTTGTTCCGGGCGTGCGGCGTTACGATTTTCTTCTTCCAATCCAAATTTGGCGAAATGTTTTTTCGGGTCAGGACTTCTACGGTATCGCCGGATTTGAGCGGCGTGTCAAACTTGGCGATCTTGCCATTGATTTTGAAACCGCTAGCCTTGGCCGCCAAATCGGAATGCACCCGATAAGCAAAGTCGAGCGGCAAGGCGCCGTTCGGCAAATCGAAAATATCGCCCCGCGGCGTGTGCACGAAAATTCGATCAGAAAATAAATCGAGCTTGAGCGCATCGATGTCCATTTTTTCGCCCGAGCGCAGTTTGGTGGTGGCTTGTTGTAATTTTCTGATCCACAACAAATTCGCCGGTAGCGGCGCTAGGTTGCCTTTTTTGTAGACCTCGTCCAATTTCTGTTCATTGTAATGAAACGAGGCGGCCAGTCCTCGCTCGGCAAACTCGTGCATGGCTTGGGTGCGTACCTGGAATTCGACGATCTGTCCTCCCGGCGTCTCCACCGTGGTGTGCAACGATTGATAACCGTTTAATTTCGGGTGAGCGATGTAATCTTTGATCCGTCCATCTAGCGGTGTGTACATCGAGTGTAGCAGCCCAAGCACCAAATAACAGACCGCCACATCATCGACGATAATCCTTATCGCG
>WQXA01000014.1 GCA_009785095.1 Candidatus Saccharimonadota bacterium
CGCGGCTGCTGGCACGTAGTTAGCCGACCCTTATTCATTAGTTACCGTCATATTCTTCTCTAATAAAAGCAGTTTACAACCCGAAGGCCTTCATCCTGCACGCGGCATTGCTCCATCAGGCTTTCGCCCATTGTGGAATATTCCTCACTGCTGCCTCCCGTAGGAGTCTGGACCGTTCTCAGTTCCAGTCTGGCTGATCATCCTCTCAGACCAGCTAACCATCATCGGCTTGGTGAGCCATTACCTCACCAACTACCTAATAGTACGCGGGCTCTTCCCTTACCGTCCGAAGACTTTGATCCAAAGATAATATGCGGTATTAGCTACTCTTTCGAGTAGTTATCCCTCAGTATGGGGTAGATTCCCACGCGTTACTCAGCCGTCCGCCGCTCGTCACCCGA
Source organism: Candidatus Saccharimonadota bacterium (assembly GCA_009785095.1). Taxonomy (GTDB): domain Bacteria; phylum Patescibacteriota; class Saccharimonadia; order Saccharimonadales; family Saccharimonadaceae; genus WQXA01. The sequence continues at coordinate 402 of WQXA01000014.1, forward strand.
AGTGTTACCGCTCGACTTGCATGTGTTAGGCATGCCGCCAGCGTTCATCCTGAGCCAGGATCAAACTCTCCATAAATGGCTCCGCCATTTATGGAGAGTTGGGTAAATCTTCGGCGCCTCGGAAAAATCGCTCCTCGTTCCGAAAATAAAGTAAACTTTATTTTCATCACTCGTTTCGCTTTTTCGCTCGGCTTCTCGATTTATCAAACTTCTTTAATGACGAAACCTAAAGTGTTAGAAACTAACATAAAAGATGTACTGACGAAATTGACTTGCACTACTAAATTGTAAATTTTCATCAACGCAGTTTCTAACCTGCACCCCGTGAAATCTGCCGATTTACAGGGGTCAAACGAAAAACACTCGCGTTGACTGCATCCATTTTAGCGTAATTTCTCTCGCGAGTCAAGCGCTTTGCCAGATGAAAACGTTGTATTTTTTACAACTGAGTAATAATTTCGCAACCATTTTCCGTAATTAGAATCGTATGCTCGAAATGCGCCGCTAGCGAGCCGTCGGCCGTGCGAATAGTCCAGCCATCCGAATCGTCCTGCATTATTTTCCAACCGCCGAGCGTCGCCATCGGCTCAATCGCGATCGCGTTGCCGACCGGCACTAGAGCGCCGCTCCCCCGTTGGCCGTAATTCGGCACATCGGGCTTTTCGTGCATACTGCGACCGATGCCATGACCGACCAAATTCCGAACGATACCGAGCTTGGCGCGCTTCAGCACATTCTCGACCGCCGCACCGATGTCACCCGTTCGCACCGCGCCATGAACTGCGTCGATTCCCGCATATAAACTTTTTTCCGTCGTATTCAGTAACAGTTTTTTCGCGCCTGTTGGATCTTCGTCGACGCACATAGTGAAAGCGCTGTCGGCTTTCATGCCGCCAACCTCGATGACTAAATCAAAACCGACCACATCGCCTTTTGCGAACGGAATGTTGGTCGGTACGCCGTGCACCACCACATCGTTAGGTGAAATACAGATCACGCCTGGGAAATTGACCTCTGGCGTTTTGTAAGTAGCGATTGCGCCGCGCGCTTTGATTTCCTTTTCCACCCAAGCGTCGAGTTCTTTGCCGGTCACGCCCGTTTTAACCTGGTCACGCAAATCGCGAAAAATACTAGCTAAAATCTTGCCCGCTTCGCGCATGCAGCGCAGCTCATCGGGCGTAAAATTCTGCGCCGGCACTAGGCTCATACAATTCCCTGCTCAACTAGCACCGCCCTTATGCGTCCTTGGATCTCTTCGATTTCGCCGACGCCGTCGATATGAACCACCGGCACATTTTCTTGTTCTAGGTAATCGAGAATCGGATCGATCGCCGCGTGATAAATGCCTAGGCGTTTTTCAATCTCCTCGGGCGTGTCGTCGTCACGGCCACGCAACGCCATGCGTTTCAGCACTTCGTCCTTATCTACGTCGATCATGACTACTAGGTTAATGTTGTTATTTCCACAACGATTTCTCGAGTAGCTAAGCAAAAATTTGACTTGTTCCAATTTTCGCGGATAGCCATCTAGGATGACACCGCCTTTCTCGCCACAAACACTGTTGGCGTCGAGCGCAGCGACTAGGACTTTGTTGGTGATTTCGTCCGGTACCAACTCGCCGCGATTGACATACCCCATAACCTCCGGGTCGTTTGATTCGCGGAACATCTGTCCCGTGCTCAACCATTTCCAATCATATCTTTCTGCCAAAATCTGACCCTGGGTTGATTTACCAGAGCCAGCCGAGCCAAATAGTAGGATCACTGTTTTTCCTCCTCAGATTTAAAGAATTCCTGTTTCAAGATATTTACAATCCCCTCACCCCAGACGGCCCAGCCATGCTTGGCTTTCATTGCGGCAATAATTTTACCCGTGTCCTTTTGCTCGTAACCGTTCTCTGCAATAATTTCGCCAATTTCCTTAGTCTGTTCCTCGTAAGACAACTGTTCCGGTAGATATTCCATGAGGATTTTCCATTCGCGGTCTTCTTTGTCGGCACGCTCGTCGTCGCCCGCCGCCACGTAGATTTTTAGCGCGTCATCGCGTTTTTTGACTTCTTTCGCCACAACTTCTTCGATTTCCGCGTCGGTCAAGCCCGTATCGCGTTTGCCTTTGGCAACTTCCTCGTACCCGATCGCAGATTTTAGCCCGCGCAAAGTCGTGGTTGTAAACTCGTCGCGCGCTAGCATCGCCGTTTTTAAATCGGCATTGATTTGATCAATTAAGCCCATAATTCTCCTTTTCGCGTCCATTGTAACAAAAAATCGTCGCCATTGCGACGGTTTTTGTGCACGAAAGTTTTCGCACTACTTAGCCTTGATCAGACCGAGCCGAATTTGCAAGTTCTTTTGCGCTTTCCTTTGGTCGCGCACGATGGCGCTGGTGCGTCGGTCGCGCTTGCTCTGGGGTTTGCTGAACCGCTGCGACGCTTTGGCCTTGGCCACCACGCCCGATTGGAGCACGCGTCGATTAAATCGACGGAGCAAATTCTCGTTCGCCTCTTTGGCGTCTTTTCTCTTAACACTAATCATACCAGGACAGTCTATCAGATGTTAAGTTTTTTCGCAAGGCTTATTCGCACGCCCCTCCGACATTCGCATAAGACGATGTTTCTACGGCCATAGATTTACCGCTTCCGATCGGATAGTGTGAATGTCCCTCGAGCATTGTGTGACAAACGACCGTACCGTATGGTATGTTTGTAGTACTTATTATTTCACTCACATCACTCGGGTTGGTTATAGCGCTGAGCTCCGGCGAGACCACAATTATTTGCCTAGCAGCACCGGCAGTGATAGTTTCCCCTAGGTCAATCGTCGTGCCATTTCTTCTCATTACATTAGGCGCGCCGAATGATGACAAGTATCGATTATCTTGCTCCAAACCCTTATCGGCTTGAGCAACGGCTAGGTGTAGATCGTACTTACTGTTATCGTACATCATTGAGTATAGCCATTCTTCTTTGGCGGAATTTAACCCAAACGGAAGGAGCTCTTGCCCGTGTGATCCAACTGGGTCAAGCGCTTTGAGCACCGCGATCGGTTCACCAGTTCGCAGATAATACGCATACGCCTGCGCGATCGCTCTGCGTGCGCCTTCTGAATGTCCCCAATACTCTATTTTGTCCGATTTATAATTCTCTAACAACTCAGCTAGACCCGCATCAACAGAGACGCCAAACGGGATGAAGGAGCCCTCTGACATCATTTGATCCATCACTTCCTTAGTCGGATTAGTATTGATAATGTTGATAACTATCACCTGTTTCGGCTCTGGTAAGTTAGAAATCAAATAGGTCAACTCCTGATGCGTCGTCTCAGTCTGGACATCCCCTTTCCATCCCATATTGAAAACTATTACACCATTCTCCGGTGAGATATGCTTGTTCAACATATAATATTCCACTCTGGTGCCGTCGTCCGCTTCCGCTACCACGGCCTGGTCGGGTGCGAGTTCGGATAGCACCTGAGCGATAACAGGGTCATCTTTCTCGATCGGATCTATTGTATCGATGGAACCATCGAGAACCGTAGCCTTACCGCCATCATATACTGTCGAGTGATATTTTAATCCTCCAGCAAAATCAGTGTCGATTTTACTCATAGTGTTAACAGTCGGCGCGCTATGCCACACTATGGTCGCTAGTGCCATCAAGGCCATGACCCTATTTACTCTTCTTCTCCACCTATTAATAATTGCGAGTTCATGGGTAAACTGTTCGTCAATAGTAACTTCCTTCTCAATCATTCTAGTGATCTATTTTATCACAAAATGAGTTTTTTGCAAATTATTTCCGCCGATCTTTACCCCTCCGAAACCTCTACTGTCTCCATAGCCAGGCTGCGTGCGCGACGAAGTTGATGGCGCTTCTGGCAATAGATCAACCACATCGCCTCTACTATTGAGAACGCCGCCCACATCAACGAGTTCGTCAGACCTACGAAATTAATATGCGACAGCGTACCGAACATCACTACGCAGCGCAACGCCATAACTAGATAGACTTGCACGCTGTCGGTACGTGGCGCCACGAAATCTTTACGCAGCGTGGGAACCTCACCGAAACAACCACCCACGAACATCACCAGCGCCGCAATATTCAAATCGCCGATAAAATAATAAATCATGGCCGCGATAGCCGCAAAAGTGAAAAAGGCGTAATCCACCGACGTAGTTTTCCATTGAATCTTCTCGAGGTGTCGATTTTTGCGCACGCCCATAACTAGAAAAATCACCTGGAAAGCCAGCGACACGACTCCTATGATAACCGGCGCAAAATTATCGCTAGCCATCATGAAAACTATCATGATGAGGTTGCCAATTATCCAATTCACAGGCGTCAAAGGATGAACTTGGAAATTTGTGTGCCGCAACTTGTAATAGCGCATGAGATAGCTCACGACCAGCAGCACCAGGCTGATGATTGTACAAACGACGATAACTGTTATTGGCATAGTATTTGTTTTAATTAGATGTTACAAAAAACATTGTAGCACACTTTTTATAAAAAATCAAGCCCTGGTCGACCTCTTATTGATGTTCTAAACGCAAAATGCGGCCTTCGACGGTTTGACTGCCGTTCCAGTCGTTGATCTCTAGCGTCACCCAGACATCAACCTGGGCGCCGAGCTCGACGAACCAATCCTCGGGCGGATCAAATGCCAAAAATTTCAAGAGGTGGTGGCTATCGTCTTCTAGCGTCAGCTTGAGGTGATTTTTCAGAGCGCCAACGCGGTCGACATACCTAGCATGCATGTTGCTGAGGCGAAAAATCGGCCGCTCGTTGCCCATGCCGAAAGGTTCGAGTTTTTCTAGCTCATGCACCAAATTCGCATTGAACCCACTCAGCGTGATTTCTACTACATCTTCCTTGACTAACAGATGATGCGCCTGGTTTTTTAGATTGAGGCTCCGGTGATAGTCGACGAGCGCCGTCTGCCAAATCTCGATTTTGCTCGACAGCACCGTCACACCACCGGCCGCCGCGTGACCGCCACCTTTGATGAGATGCGGACGTGTGGCATGGATGGCCGCCGCCAAGCTAAAATCGCCGAAACTCCGACCCGAGCCTTTGGTTTCAGTTTCGCCAATCGCCAAAACAAAGGCCGGACATTGATAGCGCTCGACCAACTTGCTCGCCACGATACCAATCACGCCTTCATTCCAACCTTTCCTGGCCACCACAATCACGTCGCCTCTGGATGTTTCACCGATTATCTCAACGGCTTCAGAAAAAATCTTATCCTGTTCGGCGCGACGCTCCAGATTCAGCCGATCAAGCTTTTCCGCTAGCTCCAGAGCACGCGCGGGATCCTCGGTGGACAATAGCTCCAAAGCATACTCGGCGGTCTCTAGCCGACCGGCGGCGTTGAGTCGCGGCCCGAGCACAAAACCAATTCTCCTGGTATTTATCTCCTCGGGCTTGATCCTAGCCACCGCCATGAGTGCTCTAAGGCCGGGACGCCGGGTTTTCTTTAGCACCTCGATACCCCAATAAACATTGTTGCGATTTTCGTCCAGTAGCGACACAATGTCGCACACCGTTCCCAGCGCCACTAGATCGAGCAGCCACTTTTCCTGTCCTTCCGCTAGGCCGTCCAACGCGGTCTGTAGGGCTTGAACCAATTTGAGCGCCACGCCACAACCCGCCAGGTCGCTGAACGGATATTTACTGTCCCTCCGATGCGGATTGACGATTGCTACGGCGTCCGGCAATTCGTCATGCGGCGTGTGGTGATCGGTCACGATGACGTCCACCCCTAGCTCTTTGGCGCGCGCGATTTCGTCGAAACTCAGCGTGCCATTGTCCACCGTGATGATTAGTTTGGTGCCATCGGCCGCGATTTCTTCCACCGCGTTGATGTTTAGCCCGTAGCCTTCGCTGAAACGGTCGGGCGTATAAGTTTTGACATTTAGCCCGAACTTGCCCAAGGATTTGAGCAAAATCACCGTCGCCGTCATGCCGTCGATGTCGTAATCGCCGTAAATTGTGACTTTTTCGTCCGCCTTTAGCGCCTTTTTGATCCGCGCCACGGCCTTTTTCATATCGGGCAGCAAAAACGGATCGTGTTTGGATTTTTCATAATCAGGATTCAAAAAATCCGCCTGCTCCGTCTTGGTTTTGATACCGCGCGCCGCGAGAATATCGTGGATCAATTTGGTCGTCTTCACTCAACTATTTTAGCACGCTCAAATTTCGTCATCGCGAGCGATAGCGACGCGATCCAGGACTGGACTGCTTCGCTGCGCTCGCAGAGACAGAACAACGGCGGAGTTGATAATTGACTTTTTAGCATAAGTATGATAGGCTGTTAGTGCTAAACATTGGTAAGCCCGAAAACTTATCAAGCTAGCCATACACAGTGACGCGACCATATCAAGTTAAGTCCGTGTATGACTCGGCTTATCAATGTTTAGCGACAGATATGGTCGCTTTTTTGGTCGATAGGCGATTGCTGTAGTAAAACTAATGAGTTAAGAAAGGATAAGCTATGGGAGATTTTGTTGATAGTAATAACAATAGAGAAGTTACCACGACGGAGCGTGCGAAGTTGGTTATTTACCAAGACCCAGATGATCCACGTCATAGTATGTGGACGGCTCGATGGGATGCTCCCGGTGATTTAGTTGAGACCGGAATGGATAGTATGCGTCGCACTTACAGGCAGGATGCCGTTCATATCGCTCCGATCGATCGACAACCTCTGAATAGTACGTTTTATCAAACCGTGCTAGTCCGAACTAAATCAGGAAACACTTACCTTTTTCGACGTGGTTTAATGGCTAACGCTAACGAGCGACAAGTTACTGACCTAGAGAAAGCCGGCGGGCTAACGGAAGCTCCAAGAATTCGCATTGGTGAACCGCTATCGCTCGACTTTAGAGAAGGTGGTCGCCAACACACTTCCGATGTTGTGAGCGTCGAAGTTCAGATCATAGATGGTATCATCGAAGACTGGTTTCGTGGAGGCGTGGAACATGTCGATAACCCACCGGCGTGGTTAAAAATAGTTCAAAATTTAGATAGAATTCGCAACGCGAGTAACGTCTCTAAACTTAAACTTTTACACCTAGACAGCTGAATTCTCTCTCTTGCCGCTGAAACCAGCTTAATCAGTAAGCCCGCGATTTTTGCCGCTTGTCAGTTGTTGCGATTTGATCACGATGGCTTGGAGCTCTTTGAAAATTGGGAAAGATTTATTGGTCGAATAGAGTCGAGTGTTGCCCTGTTTCTCGGTGACGAGAAAACCAGATTTTTCGAGACGCTTTAGTTCGCGCTGGATGTTGCCCGGGTCTTCCTTGATCAGCTTCGCTAGGCCACGCACATGCGTCTTAAAATCGGGATATTTAGCGTAGACAACGATGATTTTGCGTCGAACCCGCGATGTGATAAAAACGTCTAACATCTCTCCCCTTATATTACGCCGTGCCACTTACCGCACGGTCGGTTTCTACGGAACATTGTAACAAAGAATTTCCGGCCATGCAAGACTATTTTACAACACTTTTTAAAATAATTATTTCCAGTCCAAAATAGTGGCGTTCATCATCTTTTTGATCATATCTTGATCCGGGGCATCGTCATTGTCGTAATAGTGATCGGTCGAAATAAAGTTAGGCGTCACGCCCAAAATGTGTAGCTCGTCCATCAAAATATGCGCACGATCGAGCGCATCTAGCGCGATAATCGGGCAAGCCAGGATGATTTTCTCCGCTCGCACCGGTTTCAGCCACTCCACCGCCGCATCGAGCATCGTGCCCGAACCTAGCCCATCGCTAACCAAAATCACGTTGCGCCCCCTCAGGATCGCCGCGTCAATGTCACCGCCATCGCCCAACATGCGATTGATCCTGGTCGCGGCCTCGCGGATTTCGTCGTCTAGCTGCCCGGCATATTCGCCGTAGTAATAGTCGCCCTCCTGCTCGCTCATGTTGGGATTTTTGGCAACAACTCCTCCCGGCAAAACCGTCGCGTAATCCACCGATTCATCGTCGATGTGGATGGTTTCGGATAGCAACATTTGGAGCGTCGTGTGGAGATAGATGGCGATCTGGTAGCCAACCGCCACCCCGCCGGTGTCCAACGACACTACAGCCGTGTTGGCGTAGCGATATTTATCCAACAACTCAGCGGCCAGCTTCGCCCCCGCAACCGCACGCGATTCGAAATACATAAACACTATTATAGCAGATCTACGAATTCTTTTTCGGAAGTGTATAATAGGTATATGAATTTCTATGAGGTTTCACCGGTCGGTATCGTGGGCAAAGATTTTAAAGTTTTAACGTATAGTTTTTCCGACATATTGCCCATCGGCACAATCGTGGAAATTCCCGTTGGTTCACGAAAATTTGTAGGCGTGGTATTAAAAAAAGTAACCCGACCAAATTTCGAGTTCAAGGAAATTTCACGAATTTTATATAACCAGCCGCTGCCGCCCGCGCTGCTCAAACTACACGGTTGGTTGAGTGATTTCTACGCCACCCACCCGGGCACAGTTTGGCAAACTATGCTGCCGAGCGGGCTCAATAAAAATCGTCGTAGATCCGTTGTAGAAAACACAACGATATATAATAACAGAGATAGCAATCGAGCAAATTTTGTGTTCAATGACGAACAGTTGGCCGCAATCGACCAACTCGCAAAGGCGCCGCCGGGCACGGCAATTTTGCATGGTATCACGGGCAGTGGCAAAACCGAGGTTTATAAGGCTCTGGCCATGAAAGCCCATCTAGCGGGTAAATCGAGCATTATCCTGGTGCCAGAAATTTCATTGACCGCGCAACTAGTGGACGAATTTCATCACAATTTCGAGAATGTTATTGTGACTCATTCGACCATGACGGAAGCTGAGCGGGCTCGAGTCTGGCAAGAAATTTTGACGATCGAAAAACCTATCGTCGTCATTGGCCCGCGCTCTGCCCTTTTTATGCCTGTCAAAAATCTCGGTTTGATCGTTATCGATGAATGTCACGAGCCCTCATACAAACAAGAAAAAGCCCCTCGATATAACGCTCTGCGGGCTGCTGCAAAGCTGGCAGGGTTCTCGTCTACTTGTCATCCTGAACTTGTTTCAGGATCTGGTTCGAATTCGCTGAAGATCCTGAAACAAGTTCAGGATGACAGTTGCCGTTTGATTCTCGGCTCAGCCACGCCCCTGATAGCTGACTATTATATGGCGAGAAAATTAGGTCGTCCTATCGCCCGGATGACCAAGTTAGCCCGCGCCGGCGCCAAGAAATCTGCCGTCCAGATCGTCGACCTAACCAAACGCGGCAACATTTCATCCGAGAGCAAAATCTTTAGCCGTCAACTGCTCGCGGCGATGAAGAGACTTTGGCGCAAAACCAACAAATCCTACTTTTTCATAACCGCCGCGGCTCGGCCTCGACTACTTTGTGCGAAAATTGTGGTTGGTTGGCGACCTGTCCACGCTGTTTTTTGCCGCTCACGCTGCACACCGATAAATTTATGTTGCGCTGCCACCTCTGTGGTTATCACGAGAAACCGCCCACCAAATGTCCTGATTGCGGCCAGACCGACATCATTCATAGAGGCATCGGAACTAAACGCATCGAAGAAGAAATTCGTCGATTATTTCCCGATAAAAGTGTGCGGCGATTCGACGGTGACACCGCGCGCGGCCAAGCAGTTCAGGATGTTTTCGTCGAGTTAAAGGACGGCACCACCGATGTTATTATCGGCACGCAGACCATCGCCAAAGGCCTCGACCTACCAAATTTGCGGTTGGTCGGCATCGTCCAGGCGGACTCTGGGCTAGCGCTGCCCGATTTTAGCTCGGCCGAGCGGACTTTTCAATTGATCGCCCAAGCCACCGGTCGGGTCGGTCGTGACGCCGCAGACAGCCGCGTCATCATCCAGACATATCAACCTTTCGCCGCGGCAGTGCAATTTGGCGCCGCCCAAGATTACGCCGGTTTTTACGCTCATGAGATCAAAACTCGCGCTCACGGCCATTTTCCGCCATTTTCGCATCTGTTGAAACTGACCTGCGCGTATAAAACCGAGCGCGGCGCTATCAATGCCGCGAAAAAACTTTCCGCCGTCATTGCGAGCACAGCGAAGCAATCCAATGTAAAAATTCTCGGCCCCGCCCCGGCTTTTTACGAACGCGCACGCGATACTTATCGTTGGCAAATCGTCGTCCGCGCCCGAAACCGCGAAATCTTAAAACAAATCGCCGCCAAAGTCCCCCTCACGAAATGGCAGATCGAACTCGATCCGAATTCGCTGATTTAAAAATCGCGATAGGTCTGCTCATCACGAAAACCAATGTGTATCATTCTCACATTTTTGCCATCATCATAGTAAATAATGCGAATCCGCCCCTGAACACGAGCACGGTAGAGAAAATCATGACCCGTCAATTTCTTGACACTCAGCCCCACCGGGTCGTGCGATGAAATCTTTTGCCAAACCTCGTTAACCATAGCACGCTGTTTGGCTGATAATTTTCGTGTCAAAAATTTCGTGATTTTGTCACTCATATTTCGCCTAAATCTTTGCGAATTTTCCTCAGTTTTTCCAAAAATTCTTCCGCGGGCATACCGTTTGGATGTTTTTTGTCGCGCAAATCAATACCCGTCCAATGACCCTCGTCGCCCCATTCGTCGACGTCCGGAATTGACAACTTCAAAACCGGTTTTGATCGCTTCATGACAATGAAGCTTTTGCCTCGCCGCACGGCGTCAATGATTTCCTGCGAATTCTCGCGGAAATAACGTAATTTGATAGTTGAAATTGTTGAATTACTCATAACATACATAAGTTTATCAAAAGATTACTTTTAAGTCAACAATAATGCCAAACGAAAGATTCTACTGCGAAACAGCACTCTATAAGAAAGCTGGATTTGCCAATATAAAATATATTCAGATTATGTTCTCCTACGCGGTAGTCAAGCCACTCTCAATCGCTTTGGTAGCCAAGCCTCTGCGCTGTCTTTCTTTTTCTATCGCCTCCAACTCTTTGTCATGTTCAGCGTGTGCCGCTGTGACCCACTTCATAAACTTCACTGTCATATCTTCATCACTCAAATTCAAGCCGTATTTTATCCTAAATTCCTGTCGCAGACGCCCTATACCGCCGCTCGCAATAAAATCACTGGGTCTTTCTCCAGCTCCTATAATTCTTATTACTACACTATCAAGACTATCATCTATGGGTATATGCACTATTCTACTGCCTAATCTAGAGCCGTCGAGTCCAGTTTTACCACCTGCAGTTTCTGTCGTTTTTCTAGGGGCTTCACTGTCCAGAGTGCGCTCAGCTCTAATGGCTAACCGGCCTGCCAGTGATGCATGTCTGGTGGCGTCGGCCGCCCAACTTAGTTCGTCATTAGTCTTTCCCGTCACAACGACAGCCAGGGCGCTCAGATCATCCAACACTGCTGACAACCATTTTCTACCATGAGACCCTGTGATCTCGCGTTTTAATTGTTTGCGAAATGCTGGGTCAATGACCAGCTGATTTTTCTTATTCGTTACCGTAGGAGGATAGATACCCTCAATAGATCCGGCTAATGCGGTACCTGAGACTTTCCTTCGACTTTGATGACTCGTAGCAACCACGATGTCATCTGGCATAGGCATATCAAGAAGTGCTGCCTGTCGGTTTGACATCTCTCCTGGATCCGCTACCCTTACAAGAGCACTGCCCACCGTGTGAACTGCAAGCGCCCCAGTTGTCCCGTCCGAAACGCCAACCACGCCATCAGTTTCGCCTTGATCAGTTGGGATTTGAGTATCTCTACCTTTTCTCATAATAAACCACTTTCTTTCGCTCTTTTTATTTCGTCCCGAGGAGCCCTGAACGAAAAAGGACACCGCGAGGTGCTTTACTTCCTGGCAGTGTCAAATACGCAAGTATCCTTGACTGTTTACGCGGTGCCCATCTATGGATACTTCGCGCAGACAGTACGCTGCCATTAAAGTAAAGCACTCTCAGTGTAGCAAACTTTTCGGTTTTTGTCAATATTTTAACGCTTATATCTGGCTAGATTGTGTTAAAATAGACATTATGAAATCAAATTACACGCGCAAAAATATCATCGCTCTGCCGAATCCGCGTTTGCGGCAACGGTCGGCCAAAATTCGCGAGATCACCGATGAGACGCTGCAATTGATCGACGATATGTTGGCGGCGACAATCGATTGGGAGAATTCGCGACCACATGAGGTGGCTGTGGCGCTGGCGGCAGTGCAAATCGACCGGTTGGAGCGCGTCGTCATCGTCCGTGAAGATTTCGAGGACAAGGAGAACAAGCGTTTTATCGTGCTCATCAATCCGGAGATTGTGAAAAAAGAGGGCGAGATCATCACCGATCATGAGGGCTGTCTATCCGTTAAAAACATCTACGGCCAGGTGCCGCGCCACAGCAAAGTCCGCGTTCGGGGTCTCGATATCACCGGTCACGAGGTTCGCCTAAAGTCGCCAAATCCATTCATCGCCCGCATTCTACAACACGAAATCGACCACTGTAATGGCATCTGTTTCGTCGATCATATCGCCGATCAAAAGGACGCTTTTTTTATCCTCACCGAGAGCGGCGAGCTAGAGCCGTATCCTTATGAAAAAGTTGTAGAATCAGGAATTTTGCCGGATGAAGAATAGAACGACAACGGATAAGGTTTTCTTGGTCAAATCCGCCAAGATATCTGGTGCCACTTATATTGATGTTGAGCACAAAGCGAGAAAATCTTATCAAACAATAGTACGCCGCACCAAGCGAACTCCTTATATTCGCAGTGCTTATTGGCGTGGACAAAAAATTTTCCTCAGTTTGTTCTGGACACATCTGAATCAGAAATATCGCAGCGAGCGTAAAAGACGCTTGAAATATTTTGATTGCGGTATTGAATTGTTGCGACATTCGACGTTTGAGCCTGAGACGCGCGATAATCCCAACGGCGCTAACGAATTGGTGCATCGTTTCGCCGGACAAACACATGACGGACAAATTTTTTGGGTGCAAGTCAAGGAAAACAAGCGTACCAGCGCGAAGTATTTAATGTCAATTTTTCCGAAGGATAAATAATGCTCATGAGATTTATTCCGATAGCAACGCTTCACCAACAAAAAAGCCCTCGCCGGGTGGTGTATAAACCACGCGAGGAACCTGTAGCCCATTATAGCAAAGGAGAAGATTGATGTCAAGCAAGCCTCGTGTGGTTTTTTTTGGCACCGGGTCGGTGGCGGCGGCGTCGCTCGAAGCGCTGATCGAGAGTTTTGAGATCGAGTTTGTCATCACCAAAGCGCGCAAACACCGTCGCGACCCTGCCCCGGTTGAGGAATTGGCCATCAAACACAATCTGCCGCTCAAATTCGCTAGCGACCGAGCCGAGCTCGATGATTTGATCGCGACGACCGAAATCACGAGTCGCGCGGGCGTCATCGTCGATTACGGTGTCATCGTGTCGCAGCACACAATCGACAAATTCCCGCTCGGTATCATAAATAGCCATTTTAGCCTGCTGCCCGAGTGGCGCGGCGCTGATCCGATCACTTTTGCGATCCTTAGCGGGCAAAAGACCACCGGGGTTAGTCTGATGCTGATTGAGCCAACGCTCGACACCGGTCAGTTGCTGGCGCAGGAGGAGCTCGGTATTGCCCAGAATGAAACCACGCCGAGCCTGACCGATAAATTGATCAATCTGAGCAACCGGATGTTGAATCAGTACATTCCGCTGTATCTGGACGGGGAAATTACGCCGAGAGATCAGATTCACCCCGAGAACGCTACTTATTCGCGCAAATTAGTCAAAGCCGATGGCTACCTAGACCACGCCACCATGACAGCGATCGAGTGCGAACGAAAAATACGCGCCTTTATCGATTGGCCGAAAACGCGGTTGGCGAAATCTTGTTTGTCATTCTCCGGCTTGACCGGAGAATCTAGAGAAAATCGTATGGATTCGCCAGATAAACTGGCGAATGACAGTGATGGGTTGATTATCACGCGCGCCAAAGTTTTGCCCGATTTCGCCGGCGATGATTGGCCGGACGTCGTCAAGTGCGCCGACAACACTTTCCTCCAAATTCTCGAGGTCATCAACCCAAAATCCGGCCGGAAAATGAAAACCGCGGATTATCTCCGCGGCCTTAAATAGTTCGCCATTGCGAACGCAGTGAAGCAATCTAGCAATCGCGAACGGAGCCTAGATTGCCACGGCGAGCAAGCTCGCCTCGCAATGACGACGTAGTTAATTACTCGTCTTGCGGTTGAGCTGAATCATCTGAGCTCGATGCGGCGTCATCAGAACCATCACCGCCAACTTGCTCGACACCCGCGTCCGTTGACGAACCGTCACCGGCTGGTGCGCCACCACTGGCAGCGCCCTCCAAAATTGCGTCTTTGTTGGATCGAATTTCGTTCTTGATTTCCTCGAGGACTGCCGCTACGACCTGTGGATAATCGGGTCGATTGAGTTGCAGCCATTTCATCGCGCCGTATTCGCTCATCACGGCCGCTTCTGGTGCTTCGGCGTTGGCGTCCTTTAGCTGCTTGAAGTCGTCGCGGTCGGCGTAATCCGGCAGATTCTCGCCGAACCACTTGTTCATGCCGTCCATGTTCATGTCGACAAAATAGCCAAACTCATCGAGCAACTCGTCACTCATGCCTTCGGTCAGTTTCTCGCCCACACGCATCTCTAGCTCAGAGTAAATGTGCTGCAGGAACGCTTGCTTTTGCTCTGGCGGCAAAGCAGCGAGGCCTAACTCCTCGAGAAATTTGTCATCTAACTTAAACATAGCCTTCCTTTCTTATTATGCTAAGAGCAGTATAGCAGACCAAAAAGAAAAAAGCAAACCAAAAACACCCCCGTTTGTATCAGGGGTGTTTGACAAGAAACAGTCAGCTATTTGTTTAGCAGCTTGCCGAGCAGATCCTTGCGGCTGCGGGTATAGGCCACCGCACCGAACGTCAGCGCACCCGCACCGATGACGGTGGCGGCTGTTTCGGCCGGACCGGTTGCTACGATGTATTCCGGAGTGTGCGGTTTCTCGGGCGGAGTGCTCGGTGGCAGACAATTCGGATCATCGGCCTCTAGCTTGTGATTGTACTTGCAAGGTTTCTTCTTTGGCGGCGTGCATTTGCGATCGATCGTGGTTGTGACCTCGTTGTTGGTCAGATCGTCCTCGGTCTCAATCTGATCAGTTTTCGAAGTCGCCTTGTTGATCAGCTCGGTCTCACCGCAAGGCAGCTGGGCAGCGGCCTTGACGATAGCTTCGATCCTGATGGTAACAGTCTCTCTGACCTCTATTTTGGCAATCGTCACGCCTTCGCGGAACAGATCGCCGCTCACCGCGCTAGACGCCGTGGTGGTCGCTCGAGCGCTGGCGATATAGCTCGGCAGAACATCCTTGACGATCACGTTGGTCAGATCGACTTCACCGGTGTTCTTGACCGTGAGAGTATAGATCAGAGTCTCGCCCGGGCGAGCCGTGGCTTTGTCGACTTTCTTCTCGAGGTCAAAACTCGGGGTTTTGACCGGCTCACAGGGATAAGTCACATCAGTATCGACCTCGTTGTTGTCGGTGCGATCCTCGGTGTTTTTCTGATCCGTACTACTCGTCACTCTGTTGATGAAATTGGTCGTTTTGCCACATTCGAACTCATCTTCGCCCTTGACCGTGTAGGAAATCGTAATCGTGGCTGTCGCATCTTTCGCTAAACTCGGGATCGTTACGGTGTGCGGGCTATTGATGATCGAGCCCGTCGCACCGGCCGGCAAAGTCTCGCTCGCGTCGCTATAATAGGCCGGCAAAGTATCGTTGATTTTAACATTGGTCAGATCAACATTACCGGTGTTTTTCGCGGTAATCGTATAGGTCATCGTGTCACCGGGCTTGACCGCGTTGTGCGTCTTGCCGTCGACTTTCTTTTCGATGTCGTAAGCAGGATTCGGGGTTTCCTCAAACTTGGGTCGCACATTGACGATAACCCAGCCACTATATTCCATACAACCCTGCACTTTGCCTCTATCATTCACTCCATCACCCAGTGGTGTTGCTGCGCTAATAATTGCGTCCGGTAAATCGTAAGACCCCGCCAGACGACCCTGGCCAACAAATTTTGCCGAACCTGGTACATACTCCAAGGTAAACTTGCGGTCATTAGGACTATTAAATCGTGTTTCATCCCAGAATTCGCAGTACGCACCCGAGGTGTCGTCTGTTTTCGCACCACAGTTATCTGCCTGTACCCAGCCGCGCACTTGTTGTGTAGTACGTAGCTCGGTTTGGCCGTTATTTAGGATCTCGATCTGTCCTTTGACGCCCGTTGCAACCAGATTCAGCCACGTAGCTGCATTGTTATGGACGAACATCTTTACTTGGTAAGTCTGCCCTTCCTGTACCGTTATGTCATTCTGCAGGGCACTATTATTGGCGCCTGCGCTCGATCCACGCACAAAGTCAAACTCGTTGTACCATGGCAAATCAGCGTTGTTCACGTACGAGTTAAATGTAATGTAATCCACCGGACGGCTAATGTCTAACTCTGTTCGACTAGGCCCCCAGGCATAGATTGCCATTGGCACTAATACTGCCGTTAGCGTCAGCAAAACTGCCGCTGCGCGCTTAGGTACTGCTTTTGCGATGTCCTTTAGTTTGGTAAATATACTCATATTGTCTCCTCTCACACTTATGAAATTTCTAACTCGGTAATTACGACTCCTCTAGTCTGTCGTTTCTACGCCGGGCACTCGCTCCAATTGTAAATATCACCAAACCGGCAGCGACAGTACCTAGAGTGATATGTACTGGGGAAATGTTGAATCTTTGCCCCTCTATACCCGTATGAACCATGCCCCGCGGAGAATCGGGTGTCGGCTGACCTGGTGCAGTGGTAGTGACAATAGTTTCAGTTGCTCCAGGCGTAGTTACGGTCACAGTTGGTGTAGATGTAGGTGTTTCAGTTATAGTCACAGTCGGTGTAGGAACCCCAGGATCAGTCTCAGTCGGCGTAGGCGTAGGACTCTCGGTTGTAGGTTCAGTTGGTTTAACTGTCGGTGCAAATGTAGCCGTTGGCATGGGATCGCCTGGGTTGTTCCACTCGGTCACAGTGCCGCTCGGCGCTGGTGAGGGAACACGGTCTTCAGCACTTGCTGCGTTTGAGCCGAAAACAGCAAGTCCTCCGGCAAGAGCAGCAGCCAAAGCCGCACGGATAACTCTATTATTGTCCGCCAATTTTGCTAATCGATCGTACATAAATTTACTCCTTTCACACAGTAATTTACTTATTCCATGAAACATTCTAGCACACTTTTTTGCTTAAGTCAAGCGTTTTCACCACATTTCTTAAAAAATTTCCATTATCGGATTGACCTCTGTAACTGTTAATACCCGTAGGTAGATTTATTAGCCTTATCTAGACGGGCACTCTAGGTTTGCGGTTCGAAAACCATTCGTGAAATGCCGAGCCAATGGCATCCTTGTCGTATTTGTAACTACTAATGAATTCTTTAACCAATCTTCTGCCTTCTTCAGTTAGCTCAACGTTGGCTCCATTTTGATCATCTAATCTCTTAACATAGAGTACCCCATCATTGATGTCCGGATTAAACATCTCGGGGAGTAGCACGCTAGCAATATCGCCCCTTTTACCATCGCGTATTTCAGTCAGATATTCTTCAATACTCTTAGTGGTTTTAAGCTCCCTGGATCGCGCCTTCTCGCCCAGCGCAGTCGCTACACCAGTTACCGCAAAGGCAAAAGCTTCCGGAGCCCAACTCGATGAAACTTTTTCGGCTGTACTCAAGTTATCCCAGTAGCCACGCGAGGAATTACTGTCTGGGCGTGGAGTGTCCTCAGCTGCTGGTGACGGCTGCTCAACCGGTGGCGACTCTGCCGACTCTGGCGTAGGATTAGTAACCACATTAGCACCCGGGTTAATCACCTCGTCGCTCGGTAGATCATTAACCGTCGTGCTAATTTGACTAGAAAAATCATTCGGCAGCGTATTTTCCGGCGCTAGACTAATCGTACCGAGACCTTCTGAGTGAAATTCGTGATTAACGACATCAATCGTTCCGGGGATAGACACAAGCTCACCGTTTGCGCCGACAAAATTGAGAGTAGAATTGACTTCGATCAGCTTGGCAATATAGATGTCCTTTATAATCTTTTCTCCTCTTGGACATGTTTGCAGCATCAGATAGCTATTGCCATCTTGATGTTTAGCGTCCAGAGCCAGTTCCGAAAGTTCTTTCCCGCTGCTGACGCCAGCTGTATCGGTAAATTGGTATGTGTATGTAGTGCCGCCAGAGGTGACTGTGAACGTATCGCCCTCTTTGAAAGCATCTTCTAGCCCATCAAAGCCACCTCCAGCGTAGCCAGTATGTGCCATCGCAATGGTAACTCCCGGATCACCTAGCGATGTATCGCCTCCCGTCCAATCATAGTCTACGGCATTTAAGATCCCGTTTGTTTTTTTCATCAGTAGATCTTCGTCAAGAGCTCCGGCAGTCGCTGCTAAATCATCACTTTTGCCATCCCAGTAGCCTCCCTGTGTGTAAACAACGTCGCGATCTAGCATAGACATATGAAGTGTGGCAATTTCTTCTCCAGGTTCAAAGTTGCTATCGTTCAAATCATACGGAGCTACATGAATATCCATCTTGTCGATATCGAGCGACAAGGAGCCATTCTTTTCCGCCAGAGGTAGATCACCAAACTTAGTGGTGCTCAAAACATGGGATTCAGGATCAATCACCCCATTAATAGTTGCGCCGCCTATTTTCACACTCATAGTTGATGTAGTTTCGACAGCATCATCCAGGGGTGGAGCCGAGCCGGGAGCAGTATACTCAACATCAAAGCCAGTTAGTGCGTCGTGTGCCTCTGTTACATTCGGCGTATCAATGGAGATTCCCATGCTTTTGGCCGTATCGGCGACATACTGCAAATCTTCTGGTTTGAAATCAATATCGGGGCTCGCCAGCCAGTCCAACCCGCTGCCAGTTGGGTCTTCCATCGTAATGCCGCGAGTCCGTAATTCGCCCTGAACTGCGCGCCACAATGCATCGCGATTTTCCGATGCCACGCCCATTTCTTTGAGCGTGTCAAAACCACCCTCTCCAGGATGAACATCTAGCGCCTCCGGTGACCAACTTTCTGTTACAGCGTCGACATGCTCTACTTGGGGCTTCAGACTGAGCCCTAGCTCATCGAGGGAGGTTTGGGTGTTACCCGTCGGTTGACCTGTGTCGTCAAACGTGAACGTCTCTCCGTCAATGTTTAGGGTGTGGGTTTCGGGGTTGAAATCGTAATTTATGCTCTCGCCGTTTGGCAAATCCAGCTTGCCTGACGCGCTAGTAATCTCGCCGATCTCCACAGGAGCGGGCTGTGGCTCTGGGGCTGGTGGTGGCTCTGGAGCTGGTGTGGGTATCTCTTGGGGTTGAAATGGCTCCTGAGCCGGTGCGTTGGCGCCCGCGCTCCCCTGAGACTTATCAAGAAGATCAGAAGCATATGGGGACAGTGATGGGTTGGGGTCAACATCAACAACTACGCCTGGAGATGGAGTAGACTCTGGATCCAAAGTGCCGCTAAACATTGGCGAATCGGGATTAGCACCGACGTCGGGGCCTGTGGTCGGTGATGAAATGGCACCTCCGCCGCCCAAACTAATGAGACCGCGTACAGCCGTACCAACAACGTACGCTGTTCCTGCGAACAATACTGTGCCGACTGCACGTTTTCCTAGCGACTTCCATGCTTGTGCTCGTTTCTCGGCAATATCACCTGCCAGTTGATCGATCGTTTCAATTCTACGACTATAGAAATCATCTCGTCCGCGCGATGCCAAATAGCCGCGTGTTATATTTAGGCCGCCTTTGGCGACGAGAGACGTGATAGCTGCAGCCCCTGGAGCTATCAGGGCGGCGCCGGTAGCTGCTGCCGCAAGACCGAGTCCACCAACAATGCCGCCAGTCAGAGCCAGGCGACCAACTTTTTTACATTTCTCAATGCGAGTTTTTTCTCTCCACGGTGTACTATCTGGCTTGCCTAAGAATTCCGCTAGCCTGCCGCGTCTGCCGCCTCTCATGATCCGGAGTTTTTCTTCGTGTACATGAGTATTCATTGCGGTAGTAAACGACACAATTTCCCCAGCTATAGCTGCTGGATTGCCGGCTTCATCATATTCTTGGCCAAGTCTTTGTGCTAATCGTTCAGCAACTTGGTGGTATTGAGCTTTGGCTTCTTCAAATCTTTCCTCTTTCTTCTTGCGACCAAACGGTGATATCCCCTGTAATTTTGCACTTGCCTCCGCTAGTTCTACGACAGCACGGCTGAAATCTTGAACTGCTTTTCTCTCCGCCTTTTCATCATCATTCAAGTTTTCCTCGCCCTCATGGGACATCCCTTTCAATCTGGCATTAAATTCTCTGTTCCACTCCTCAATAATCCCCTTGGCTTCAGTGTCTTTTTCTTTATGACTATCGAGATCCCTGTCTTTGAGATCAGCGAGTTTGAGGGCGGAATCTAACTTTTTACTACCCGCAACTTTGCCTAGAACTCTGCCCGCACCCCTTCTAAACCTGCCTCGCGAGGCTTCTGGTGTTGATGGCGGTGCTGGTGTTGTTTCTGGCATATGTGTTTTTTATGTTTAGCTTTGACTAAATTATACACTGGTAGCTCGTCATTTGTCAACTATAACTTACGTTTTCTCATTTCGCGCGTGAAGCACTCCAAACGGTCGCCGATTTCGAGGGAAATTTTGCCCTGGCCGTGAGGGACGCGGAGATTCACGCCGCACATTTCGCCCTCAAAGACCTCTTTGGCCTCATTTTTGTCGCGCCGAACAGAGGTGATTTCGACTTCGGCTAGCTGTTCCTTTTTGCGCCAGGCGCGCGCCAAGATATCCGGCGTGATTTTGCCGGTTTTCACCAAACCACCGGCGATAATCTCCTCCTTGGTCGTGCGAAAGACGCCCTTGATCTCGAGCTCGCCCACCGGAGTTTCCACGACTTCCTCCGGTAACAGTTCGCTCATAACGTCGCGCGCGTCGTCCAATAGCTCGTAAATCACGTTGAACAATCTCACCTCTGTTTTGGAGCGATTTGCTAATTGTTTGACCTGTGGCGGCAAAGTCACGTTGAAGCCGTAAATCACCGCTGTGCTGTCTTGCCCTAGGCGGATGTCTCCTTCGGTGATGTTGCCAACGCCACTAGCGACAATTTTGACCGCCACCTCATCGGTCTCGAGTAATTTCAAAGAATCGACCACTGACGTCAGCGAGCCTTGGACGTCGGCCTTGACAATAAATTCGGCCGTTTGTTGCTCGCTCTCGCGGTTCATCATCTTGAGAAGATCCGAACCGGTGATGTTGACGCCGGCGGTTGATTTAACTTTTTCCTCATAATGTTTAGCCGCCAAGGCGCGCGCCTCGCGCTCGTTTTTGACCTCCTCGATGCGCTGACCGAATTCCGGGACTTCCTTGAAGCCAGTGATCGTCGCTGGGGTGGATGGGCCGGCTTTCTTGAGCGGCTTGCCGGTGAAATCCTGCAAAGTCCGCACTCGCCCATAAGTCGATCCCGCCACAAAGTACTCGCCCGGCTTTAGCGTGCCGTTCTCCACCAAAATCCGCACCACCGCGCCGCGCCCCTGTTCGATATTCGATTCGATGACCAAACCCTCGGCCGGGACATCAGTATCAGCCCGCAGATTTTCCATGTCGGCGACCAATAGCACCATGTCCAGGAGTTTGTCTA
>WQXA01000015.1 GCA_009785095.1 Candidatus Saccharimonadota bacterium
ACCGGCGATGACATAAGCAATCACGGTAAATGGCACAGCATAGCGATCGGCCAAACGCACGAACGGCGCGGGCTGGCTCTCGGCCTCGCGCACCAATTGGATGATCTGTTCGTATTGGGAATGTTTGGCATCGGCCGTGGCGCGGATCTGCACGGCTGTTTCGCCATTTAGCGCTCCCGACATGATGGTTTCGCCGCGCTTCTTTGTAACAGGCAGAGATTCACCGGTCAGAGAGCTCTCGTCGAACTCTGCTATATCAGAAATCAGTTCGCCGTCGACCGGCACGACTTCGTGCGGTTTAACCACCACGATATCGCCGGGCTTAACGACAGAAATTTTAACGTCGACTATCTCAGAATTTTTCAACACATGCGCCATGGTCGGAGCGCGCTCGAGGAGGGCGGACAATTCTCGACGAGCTCGGCCGGCCGCGTAATCCTCGAGAGTCTCACCACCCGTCAACATTAGCACGATAACTAGCGACGCCCAATATTGTCCGACCGCAATCGTGGCCACAATGGCCGTAATCGCCAAAATGTCGACGCCGTAGCGGCCTTCGCGCAATGTCTGAACCATGTCCCAAACAAAGAACAGAGAAATAAATATCGCGTAGCCGCTAACAAACCACTGAGTTGCTGCCGGTTGTTGCAAAATGAACGCCAAAATCAACGCCGCGATAGCGACCAATACCGACAAACTAAATTGCCAGTAATGCAGCGTAGAACTCACAATTTTTTTCATATGACTATTGTACAATACCTGAGAAGTTTGAGCAAAAGATTACCAACCTGAGTCCCTAAATCCCGCGTCATTGCGAGGAACGGAGTGACGAAGCAATCCAGCGTCTTTTGTTACTAATCTCTGGACTGCTTCGCTGTGCTCGCAGTGACGGGTTTAGGGATTCAGGTATTACTACCAAAAACCAAAATTTGACTAAAGATCCAAAATAGGTCTTGACAAAAAGAGAGAGAGAGAGTACTCTGGATACAGATCTGTCAAATAAAAGAAAGGGGACGAGATGTCTGGTCCAGGATCAACAGAACCAACAGGATTAACAGGCGAGACCGACGACAAGGGCGCTTCTCATGCTGCTGCGTGGAAGGACACCGACAACGTAGCCGGAACCGCGGCCGAAGTGAAGACCGGAGAGTCCGATATCACGCCAGAGGTGCAGTTGGCGATGGTAAAAGCTCCATTTGTACAAAGTCGTTTAATAGAAGCCGCAAATTTACGTAGTAGTGCTAAGGTAGCTGAAAGTGAAAATGACACCGACAGAGTGAAACATTTCGAGTCCGAGGCCGATGCTTACGAAGCCGACGCTGTAAAACGTGCCTTGCGTGCTCGCTATATCGCAGAAGATCCGGAAGGTAAATTAAAACAAGCCTTGTCATCATATATGGGCGGAAATCCTGATGAGTATGTGGACAAAAAAGTGAGAGAATATGAAGCGCGTAAGGCAGAACATCCAAGCCTATGGGAAGGAATAGATTTAACTGCAAGAGTCCGTTATGAACTTTCGTATGCGGCCGGAGACGTGAAAGACACCTCAGAGATAATGGTTGGAGTCAAGAAAGTACCGAATATTGAAACACTACTAGCGCTACGTAAGTTCTTAGGCATCCTAACAGTTCCTCATGCCGCACGTGATTATTTAGATGATGAAGTTGCAAAACTCGGCTGGACTCTTACGATCGAAGAACTGCGGGCAATGGTCAAAGAAGCAGAAACGCAGCAGCCAGAATAGCTAATAACCCCCCCCCTTACACATATTTTCTTGTGACTAATCAGCAGATTTCAAAGCCTCATCGATGGCTTTTCGTATGTCTTCGTTGGTGACATCGACTTTCTGGCCGTTGACGAACCACATCGGCGTACCGAGCTTGTCCCGATCAATGCCGGCGGCCTCGGCCGTCGCGTGACCCAATTGTCGATCGCGCTCAATTTTATCCGAGATGCCGTTTCCTTTGTAATCGCGCATAGTTTCAAAAAGTTTATCGAGATTTATCTCGGTCGCCGTGGCAAAATCGCTAAACAATTCTCGTTGTTCATCTCGCGACACGACACGTCTAGTAGTCCAAGTCGAATCGTCCTGGAATAATATTTTGTGCATTTTCCAAAACGCCGCCTCGCCACCTAATAAATAGGCTGCCTCAGAGGCCGATATGCTGGTCGTAGAATTGGGAAAATTCAAAGAAAAGTGACGATAAATGAACAGCACGCGATCCTGGTAATCATCCATGATTTTATTGAAAGTCGAGGCCTTCTCCGCGCAGTGGCTACAGGCGAAATCCTCGTACTGTAGCACGATGACCCTGGAGTCTTTCTTGCCGATATAATGATCAGGAATGATGATTTTCTTGTCATCATCGCTCAATTTGAAATCATTGATTCCGCGCTCGCTGGCGTCCTTGATCTTGGCTGCGACCACGTCATCCACCGTGATTAGCTTACTCTGATCTAGATATTTCCAATACTCCGAAACCGTTTCCTTCGAAGATTTCCACCAGATCAAGCTCCCCATAGTGCCCACCACCAAAACCGCTAACACAATCCATAATCTCTTATTCATAATGCTTATCATTATACCACCAGTTTGTTATAATTAAAACATGGATATTTTCCGTCTCGTTTTGGTTGGTTTGATTCTACTAGTGTTACTAGCGTTTCGGTTTAGGCCTGACAAATCGCGATTCGAGATCAATCGTTTGGCGGAACATAGCGCCAAATATAAAAGTCTGGCGAAATTTCTCGACATTTATCTGGGATTGATGGTTTTGGTTCGGATTTTGGCGTTAATGAACGCGATTCTGCTGGTGATTTTCGCGGCTTTTTCGTGGGGATTATTCGGTGGTGGTGCGATAGCTTTTGCGGTGATTTTGGTGATTTGGTTTTTGGGAAGCGTGCTGCATGGCGCGGCTGAGACTTTGATCGGCAAACATTTGGGATTTTTTAATAGATATTTGACTTGGACGAGTGTGCTAGGCCGTCTGAGCCTGATAAGTGATGAGCCGCGCATCAGCTCGGAACACGAGCTAATGCATTTGGTGAAAAAAGGTGATTTTCTAGATGACCAGACGAAAATTTTGCTAGAAAAGGCGCTAGCTTTTCGCGATCAGACGGTCGATCAAGTCATGACGCCGCGAGATCACATCGAATTTTTACAGACCAAGGACGCCCTGACACCCAAATTGCTCGACGAATTGTATAGCGGCGGTCACAAAATTTTCCCCGTCGTCCAAGGCAATCTCGATCGCACGGTCGGGCTGCTATATCTCGACGACGTTTTGCCGATCGAGCAGCACGAGAAAAATCTGAGTCAAACTATGCGAAAATGTCCGCCGCCGATTGAGACGGGTGCGCCGCTCGGGACGGCCTTGAACCAGATGTGCGAGTACCACTCGACGACGCTCCTGGTGGTAAAAAATGAGAAAATTGTCGGAATGGTGACATTAAAAGACATCACGCGGAGACTGTTTTCGGCTTAGCCGAGGTAGAACAAATTTCTCGATTGTGATAGAATACTCGATATGAACAGAATGTTGGCGGACGAAACGCTTGATAAAATTGGCCAGAAAGTCACGGTGGCCGGTTGGGTCAACACGCGACGCGATCACGGTGGCGTAATTTTCGTCGATTTGCGCGATCAGAGC
This sequence comes from Candidatus Saccharimonadota bacterium, assembly GCA_009785095.1. Classification (GTDB taxonomy): domain Bacteria; phylum Patescibacteriota; class Saccharimonadia; order Saccharimonadales; family Saccharimonadaceae; genus WQXA01. Next base: position 3,651 of record WQXA01000015.1, read on the forward strand.
GGTTTGGTGCAACTAGTTTTTAATCCCGAGAAAAAGGATATTTTTGCACTGGCCGAAACTTTGCGCGACGAATTTTGCATTTCGGCGAAAGGCGAGGTGCGTAAACGTGCAGCGGGGCTAGAAAATCCCGGGTTAAAAACCGGCAAGATTGAGATTGTAATCGAGGATCTAGAAATTCTCAACAAAGCCGAGCCGCTGCCGGTGGCGACGCGCGAAGAAGGACAAAAGTCAGGCGAAGAAATGCGCCTCAGATATCGTTTCTTAGATCTGCGCCGGCCGTCGATGCAAGCAATGGTCAAACGGCGCGCCGAATACAACGCTATAATTCGCGACTACATGGACGAACACGGTTTTACCGAAGTCGCTACGCCAATTTTAGCCAACAGCAGTCCCGAAGGAGCGCGTGACTTTCTGATTCCTAGTCGCGTGCATCCGGGCAAATTCTATGCGCTACCCCAGGCGCCGCAACAATTCAAACAGCTTCTGATGGTTGGCGGCGTGCCGCGCTATTACCAAATTGCGGCTTGTTTTCGCGACGAAGATCCGCGCGCCGATCGATTGTACGGCGAGTTTTACCAACTCGACCTAGAGATGTCTTTTGTCGAGGATGGCGAAGAAGTCCGACGCGAGACCGAGCCGTTAATCGTTGATCTGGTGCGAAACTTTGGCCAGAAGAAACTAGTCAACGTCATTGCGAGCACAGCGAAGCAATCCACTGTGGATCGCCACGATAACGAGTTATCTCGCGATGACGAGATATTAATTCCACGTCTGACTTACACCGAGGCGATGGAAAAATACGGCACCGACAAACCCGATTTGCGTTTTCAAATGGAGCTGGTCGACTTGACGGAAGTTCTAGCGAACACTAATTTCAAAGTTTTTCAAACCGATTGTATAAAAGCCATCTGCGTGCGCGGCGGGGCTGATTTGTCGCGCAGCCAAATCGATCAATTCACCGAAATCGCCAAGAAAGAAGGCGCCGGCGGCCTAGCCTATTTGACCTACAAGGATGGCTCGGTTCAATCGCCCATCGCCAAATTCCTGAGCGGCCAAGAATTAAAAGAAATCGCCGACAAAACCGGCGCTCGAGACGGCGACGCGGTGTTCTTTGGCGCTGACGATCGCGCAAAGGTTAACAAGGTACTCGGGATATTGAGAAACGAATTTGCTAATCACTTTAATTTAAAAAATCCCGACGAAGTGGCGCTGGCTTGGATAACCGACTTTCCGTTTTACGAGTACGACGAGCACAATTGGCTCGGACGCGGCGGCATCGAGTTTGGCCACAATCCTTTTTCCATGCCAAAAGGCGGTTTGGAAACTTTACAAGTAGCCAAAACTGACGCCGAAAAACTGAATATAGTGGCCGATCAATATGACATGGTGATGAATGGCTACGAAGTTTGTTCGGGCGCGGTGCGCAATCACAGCCCGGAAATTATGTACGAAGCCTTTGGCACGATCGGCTACGACAAAGCCTACGTCGAGTCAAAATTCGGCGCTATGCTCAATGCTTTCAAATACGGTGCGCCGCCGCATGCTGGTTGTGCTTTTGGGTTGGATCGAATTTTCATGGTTCTTAGCGCGACCGAGAACATTCGCGATGTTGTGGCCTTTCCGAAAAACGGCAGTGGTGTCGATGTCATGATGAATTCGCCGTCCGCAGTTGAGCCGGGACAGTTGGTCGAGCTATCGATTCAAAATATCGAAAAAGCTAAATAGTTAATTCTTGGCCAGGTTGGAGGTCGATGAATTCGACGCTAGCTTCATCGCAGGCTTTGTGGATCCAGGCGTACGTAATATCTTGCCCAATTTCGGACAGTAAGGCATTGTGGGTCGGAAAAACTTTACCGGGTTTAATTTCCGCGATATATTTCATGGACTCGTAAACTTTTAGCCACGGCGCACTAACCGGCAGAGCCAGGATTTGCGGTTTAATGGGAGGGGGTGCAAACGAATCGCCGGGGTAGGCCAAAACCCCATTAACTACCACGCCGATATTGTCACAGGGCACCACATCGGGAATAATCGGCGCGTGGTCGTGACCGAAAAATTGCAAATCAAAACTACCGACAGCGACTTTTTCGTCGACGTTCGGTACTTTTGCATCCGGAATTTGCTGAGCTACTTTGTCCGTTGTAAATACTACAACATTAGGATTGAGCGAGCGAATCTGAGTAATCTTCTCCGGATCAAAATGATCGGGATGCTCATGCGTCACCACCACAGCGTCAATGTTGTCGCTCGCCGTGAAACTGGTCGAAAAAACGCCAGGGTCAATCACCAAAATTCGACCGTCGACCTCGACGCTCAAACAAGAGTGCTCGTACTTTGTAATTTTCATACCACCACTATACCATATAGCGAGCGTTTGATATAATGGGCGCTGTATTGGGACGTCGCCAAGTGGTAAGGCACCAGCTGTTTGAGCGCGGACGCGCGAGTCCGAAAAAAATCGTCCTAGACCAAAACTGGGTGCAGTACATTAAAGGCTATGGCAAGCCATAAGAATCGATGGGACGTCGCCAAGTGGTAAGGCACCAGGTTTTGGTCCTGGCATTCGGGGGTTCGAATCCCTCCGTCCCAGCCACGGAGAAAGATTTAAGCGTATTAACTAGGAGGTAAAAATGAGCTTAGGCAAAGAAAAGCGACTAAAACGTATATTTTCTACACGAAAAATCATCATTTGTCCCGTGGATGACTCGCTTATTTTTGGGCCGAAAGATGGCCTAGAGAATTTGGATGATACTATGAAACAGATAGAAAAGAGCGGGGGGGGGGTGGCGAATGCCGTCCTAGGCTTCGCTCATGAGGCGAAAACGGATCTACCTTTTATATTGAATTTGACTGCTTCGACTACTCTTAGCCAACACACTCGTAAAATCCAAGTATTTTCGGTACAGCAGGCCGTAGAAATGGGGGCGGATTGCGTAGCGGCTCACATTAATTTTGGCAGCCAATATGAGTCAGAAATGCTAAAAATCTTTAGCGAAATCGCTAAAGACTGTGCAAAATATGGAATGCCACTGCTGGCGATTGCTTATCCTCGCTCCGAAAAAGACGGCCAGGACGATAATTTTGACTATTTAAAATATGGCGACGAATATACCGATTTGGTTTGTCATACGGTGCGAGCTGTTGTTGAGCTGGGCGCAGACATAGTAAAAACCCAGTACACCGGCGACACCAAATCATTCAAAAAAGTTATCAATGCTGCGCTAGGAAAACCAGTCGTCATTGCCGGTGGCAAAAAAATCGCCGTTTCCGAATCATACAATATGGCAAAAGGAGCAATCCTAGCCGGAGCCAGCGGCGTAAGTTTCGGCAGAAATGTTTTTAACGCCGATAATATCACCGAATATTTAATCGGCCTGAGAAAGACAATAGACGAATAGTCGAGCATCCCACGATTGTAATTTATGGTAGAATGGATTTTGGTGGACTAAATAGCCACGCTAACGAAAAGCACATCTATGCGCAAGAAAGAAACCCAGTCTCACGTCGCCAAAGAGCTCCGAGCTTTCGGCAAAATCGGCCAGGAATTCAAAGAATTCATCGGTCGTGGCAACGTGATTGATTTGGCGGTCGGTGTGGTCATCGGCGCGGCTTTTGGCAAAATCGTGTCGAGTTTGGTAAACAACATAATAATGCCGCTGATCGGCGTGTTGCTGGGCGGGCTGGACTTTTCGGCGCTGTCTATTAAAATTGGCTCGGCTAATATCACATACGGTATATTTATTCAAAATATCATTGACTTTCTGATCATTGCCGCCAGTATCTTTATTTTTGTCAAAATTATTAACAGCCTAAATCGTAAATCGGTTGCCAAAGTCAAGGACGAAACGGCCATCAAGAAAGAAAACGAGCAACTCGTGGTTCTAAAAGAAATCCGCGATGAGCTCCAGAAAAACAGATAGTTTGCGCTAGTGCTTGGCTTCTGATAAAATACTTCATATGAGTGGGCAATTTGTAGACAAAGACGGAAATGGCATCGAGGACGTAGCGGAATTTTATGCGGCGATTGACCGGGCTAGTTTGACGCACAGAATCTCCGCCGAGCGGCCGTATATTTACACCACTATGGAGGTGTATGATGTGGAAAATGGCATTCGCGGCGCCGGCGGTTTGGGCGTTTTGGCGGCGGACACGCGGCGAACGGCTGAGGCGCTAGAAATTCCTTTTGTCATGTTGACGCCGTTTTATCATGAGGAACGTCATCAGGAAATGATCGATTTGGTGCCAAAAGACACTTACGAGCCGCGCAATCCAATCGATGCGGGTTTCGAAAAAGTCGGCGAAGTAGTCATCAAAGTCGAATCTGAGGACGACGCGACGTTAGAGATTCATCAGAAAATCCTAGGCAGCACGCGGTTTCTGACCATGAACGAACCCGGTTTCGGGGCGCTCTATGTCGGTGATGCGTCCGACGATCATCGCCTCTACCAAGAGGTAGCACTAGGTTTGGGCGGTTACGCGGCGCTAAAAATGCTCGGCCTCAAACCGGCAGTCATTCAATTGAATGAGACCGCTTCGACCTTTGCGGCGGTGGCGCGTCTCGACGAGCTGTGTCGCAACGGCATGGGTCTTTACGAGGCGATTGTCTACGTGCGAAAACACACGCTCTATACTAATCACACGCTGCTTCAAGCTGCCGAACCGGAATATACTTACGCGCAGTTTGAAAAATTTGTTTTTCCCAATCTGACTAGCCCGGCTTTGAAACATTTTATCGCCGGTCTGTTTCGCGAAGGGCGTCTCAAACTGAATAGTCTGACGATCGAAATTGCCGAGGCCAAAAATTGCGTGTCGCGATTGCACGCCAAAGTCATCGAAGTCAAAGATCTGAGCGGCGAGCGGGTCGATTTCAAAGCCATCACTAACGGTATTGATTTGAATACTTGGCTGATGCCGGAGATTTTAGAGTTTTACCACGACAGGGGAATTCTGGATAAATTCAATATGCCGGGCGCTAATTTTCGCGAAGTGCTAGAACAAATAGAGGCAGTCGACGAGCTGCGCGGCATCAAAAGGATCGGTCGCGCCAAATTAAACGAGGAGCTGACGCGCCGCAAAAACCAATATGGGGAAGTCGTGCAAATTCCCGACGACGCTATGCTCTTTGAGTTCAAGCGACGCTTCGTCGAATACAAACGTCCGTGGATGCCGTTCGAAGACATGGGCGAAATCAGGAGCATTCTGTTCGAAAGTAACGCTCATTATATCATGGCAGGTATGATGCCGGGCGGGGTTGATGCTGGCGATAAGACTTATGATCGCCTACAGGTGATGTTAAAAAATATCGACAACGATCCATTTTTGAAAGAACGCGTGCATTACATTACTGATTATGACGAGAGTTTGTCGTTTGCCATGAGCGCTGGTTCGGACATTTCGATCAACGTGCCCGAGGTTGGTCTCGAGGCTTGTGGCACATCGTTCATGAAAGACATCGGCAATTTGACTATGCTGATTTCGACCAACGACGGCGGCGTGGCGGACGTAGAGCCACCGGCAGTTTTCAACGTTCACGGCGATAGCTATAGCGAAGAAATCACCAGCCTATACGAGCAAATGCGCGCCGCGGCTGCGGCTATGAAGGACGATAATCTTTGGGTCGGCCAAGTCACCAAACAACTAGCGGCCTATCTGCCGATCATCTGCGGCGCCCGCATGATACGCGATTATTTGCGATTTTTGTTTAAGACCGAACATTAGTTACTAGTATTTTTTAATTGTGTAACCTCTTTGTACTAGTAGGCTGATAATGCCGTCTCCCTCAGAATAGTCGAAATAATGAGCTGCGCCTACCACATAAAAATAAGTTTTCTTATTGTTTAGTAGTTCCTCGATCTTGTCAGCCATGCCGACATTTCTATCGGTCAGTATCTTCGTCTGATATTCATGCCACAGCTCTTTTTCTCTATCAGTCATCTTTTTCAGGTCTCTATCGTTAACCTCACTCTGCCAGTCGTTAAATTTTTTGGTATCACCACTCACCCACACTTCCATCATTTCGTTTAATTCTCTTCTTGCGTCATCTAGGCTCATATCGAGCAGACTGCGCAACTCAAATTCTTTAATTTCATCTGAAAACTTTTTGAATAACTTTGCCTGAAACACAGCCGATTCTATTTCAATAATGGGCATGCCGCGGTCTTTTGCTAATTGCAGGAAATGCTCATCAATGCCAAGGTCAGTATCATATCCTACCTTTGCAGCCATGTCTAATCTGATCATATCCGATATCACCGTGGCATCAAACGTATGCATTTGTTCGACCGTCAGGCCTTCCATATCCGACATCGTAGCTAATCTCTCATCAACTTTTTTCAATAGATCTGCGGGTATATGGTCTTTCAGAGTGGTTCCGTCTGTATATACCATATATCTCGCGAGCCTAAGCATAGCTACATCATCATTTTTGATAGCGATCGTATCGCACTCAACTGCTAATTTATCTGATTCGTCAAAAGCATCTGTCAACAGGCTATTTAATGAGTGCATGCTCTCTCTACCAACGTGGATAGAGCCGACTAGATAAACTTTACCACCGTTCGGTTTTGACACCTCCCACATCAAAACTTGCTCTTGTTCGGGGTATATTACTTTCCCAGGCTGAACCACTTTTTTGATCGCTTCGCTAGCAGGCTGTTGCTCTGTGCCGCCGCGAGGGAGAAGTAGAACTGTCAAAACAGTTGTTACTATTAACAGAAATAAGATCAGATACGCCAGAGCTACTTTTTTACTGACCTTAACAACCTTATGAAAAAAGGAAATCAACATATTCTATATTATGACTCATATTATTAAAGTTTGCAACTTAATTTTATGGCGCCGGCAGGCGCTGTTCAGGACAAGAATTGAGCACGCGCGTCATGGCGTCATGTTCGGCCTCTGTCACCCATAAGAAATATTTGATTTTTACGGCAATTTGCCGAGCAACGTATTGGCAGCGAAACCCTTTGTTTTTCGGCAACCATGCGGCCGCGTCACTATCAGATTTTTCCATGTTGGCTTTGCCTTCGACGGCTAATAGTTCGAGGTCGTCATTAGCCATTGTCTCGCGTGTGGCAGCGTCCAAACTCTGCGCGCCTTTCTGCCAAGCGTCCGACAGTGCCACGACGTGATCGATTTGCACCGCGTTCGATGTGCCGGGGCCGCGCTTGAACTCGATAATTTTGCCGGTGTAAGGATCGTCTAAAGTGCCGAATAACACCGTACAACCGTCGTCATCCAACTTCACGTCAATTAAATCCCGCGCCAGAATGCGCTGGCGGCTGTCGCATTTTTGCCATTTCGCCCAACTGTTCCCAAATTGATCACGCGAATAGCCGGTTTTGGGCGCTCGACCTTTGACCGTTAATTTCTCTAGTTCGTCGATCGCCAAAGGCTGATCAGAGTTGATTACCTCGGACGTCTCCTTAGCGTCACGTCGCTCGATCACGTCCGGCTCGGACAAATTAGCCTGAACAAATATGCCAATAGTTATCGCTAGGCCGATAATGATTGTCGCTACACGACGTCGCCGTTTATGAATCTTCGCCATATCTGGTAAATATGGTACAATATTAACATGAAAAAGTTTAGCCTAATAGTTTGCATTGCCGTGCTTGCCGCTGTTAGTTTGGCGACGCCACGGGTGCTAGCCATGCCGAGCATAAACACGATTGTGGCCAATTGCGGAATTGCTCAATCGGTGCTGAACCAAATTGAAAAAGCCGATACCGAATCGCGCGTCAAGCGTGGCTACGATTACGATGAGCTGCTCAACCTCATGTTCGCTATGAATGCGCGTCTCTCGGCCAATAAAATCGCGGCACCGACTTTGACCGATTTGACGTCTCAATTTGAGCAGAGCTTAGCAACTTTTCGAGCCAATCATTACAAATATAGCGACGCTCTGTTAAAGGCCGTCAATACCAGGTGCACTAATCGGCCACTAGATTTTTACGATGCATTGGAAAACGCTCGCACTATTCGGGCGCTTCTACGGCAAGACGTTATAACACTTGAGCAAAATATCAATGATTTCTTTAATGAATTCAATGTGATCATAGAGGAGGAGCTATGATAGCGCGGGCAAAAAAGTGGATTATTGGACACCAATGGCCAGTGTTTATCGCGGCGGCGTTGGTTTTGGCATTGGCACTGACCGGTGTTAGTTTGTGGCTGTACAAAGTTAGCGGCGCGGCCAAGCTCGACTTGTCGCGGCCTGGTTACGAGAAAGTGCGCGAGGACGTCAAAGATTATGACGAAGGCACCAAACCTTTTTCGCCGACCGGTAATCTAGACGCCGCGGCCATAGCGGATTTCCGCGCTCGTTACGAAAAGATCAAGGCGCGCCTTGACCAGATGAACAGCTACGACGACGCGGTTTTATCGGACGAAAATTTGGGTCTGGCGACCGGGCAGGCTGTCACGGAGCCGATTGAATAATATGACGGACGAAATCATAAAAACTCTGGCGCAGGGCGGTTTGGTCGTGATGCGCTCGGACACGATTTATGGTATTTTCGCTTCGGCGCTAAACGATCAGGCCGTCAAAAAGCTACACACCGTGCGCAAACGTGACTTAGGCCAAGGCTTCATCATCCTGGTTGATAGTGTAGAAACAGTGGCGCGACTGATACAAATTAGCGATAAAGTACGAAAAAGACTAACCGCGATTTGGCGCGCTAACGCATCGACCTCGGTGATTTTGCCGGCGACCGGCCTCACGGAGAAGTGGTTGGCCGACACGCATGAGGTCGAGCCGACGGTTTGCTTTCGCGTGCCAAACGACGCGAATTTAAAGAAGTTGTTGACCAAGACGGGCGCACTCTGCGCACCGTCGGCGAATTTGCCGAATCAACCACCGGCTCGAAATGTCTCGGAGGCGAAAAAGTACTTTGGCGACCAAGTGGACTTGTACGACGACGCCGGCGAGTGCGACACGGTTCAGCCATCGCGCATTATCAAATTAAGCCCCGATGGCACAATCGAAACGGTGCGCTCCGACGGCCAAAGTCATCCCGAAGATTTCGTAATCACCCGCCGACGTAAACTCTACAAATTCGCGCGTTTCGACGAATACTCGAACTGCTTTAGCTTTGATGAGTGGGTAGAATCTCGCGATGACATCTTGTCAGATTGTGCGATTCGGGAGGCTCTTGAGGACGGCGAAAGCGGCAGTGACGAGCCGTGTGATGACACGCGCGAGGAACGTTCCCGAATTACACAATCTGACAGTCGCCAATTGATTGTCGAGATTGGCGCTGGGTCGGCCTTGTTCTCGGTCGAATTGGCGCGTCGTAACCCGGAAAAAATTTTTGTGGCTGTCGACATCAAGAGCGATCGTTTGTACCAAGGCGCCCGCGCGGCCGAAAAATTGGATCTCAAAAATATTTACTTTGTGCGTAGTGACATTGCCAAGATCACCGAAGTCATCCCATCGCATTCGGCTAGCGAAATCTGGCTGACTTTTCCTTATCCTTGGCCGCCCAAATCCGACGCGCGGCACCGCTTGACCGCGCCGCGCTACCTAGCCTATTACCATCAACTCCTTGCAAGGACGGAGCTTGCAAAGGAGAGCGGCGTTTTGCATTTCAAAACTGATAATTCACCGCTGTTTGAGTGGTCATTGGAACAGTTCGCCGCGAGCGGTTGGAAAGCGGAATTTGTGACACGCGATCTACACGAATCCCCCGACGCACCGGCCGATGCCAAAATCACCACGAGTTACGAGGAGCGTTTCATCGCCGAAGGCTCGAAAATTAACTACACCCGATTTGTTTCGCCGGAATAAATATTACCAATCTCTCGAAACTATGATATAATTCAGGGGTCTTACTTTTAAATGCAGAACGAATTGCTTTTTGCGGTTAGTCGATCAATACGGCACCGCATAAGCACACGGCTAACGTCGTTCTGCGAATGGAAGTAAGACACCTTGCGGTGTCGTTTTTTGATACTGCGAGTATGTCATTAAATAAAGGAGGAACAGTGCTAATAGGAGGTGGACGCGAAGCGAGTAAGAGATGGGGTGATCAAGGTGACGGGAGTGGCATAGGGCGGGAGCTATCGACAATAGCGCTAGGAAATCAAGGGCAACCACCAGAGGCAGCAACGGACGGTGCTGATGTTGAGCGGCCAGAGGAGGAGGGTGATCTGGCACGAGAAGAATTTGTAACAAGTGCGCTTGACAGGCATTTATCGCAAAACCCATCGGCATACCAAATCAACATTGCCGACACTATTCTTCAGGCTGCGAGAGATGAAAGTGCAGATGAATTTCTAAAACGTGTTGCGAACACTTTACTTGAAAAAGTTATTATTAGTGCAAGCCCAGACGAAGCGACCGTTGAAAAATACTTAGAGTCACTCAGGCAACTTAGGGAAAAGTTGAAGGCCGCTAGAACTAGGATCGAGCGTGCATATGATGCCATAGCAGAAATGGGGCTTGTTAACTAAATTTCTCTCGCAACCAAGCATCGAGACTATTACCGCCCCCGCCAGTCATAGCAACGACGAGATCGCCCCGGCGTAAATGCTCGTCGATTTTCTTTTTTAGATCATCATCCATCGCGGCCGGCTCGGCAATCTCCCGCGTTTCGTCATCGAGATGCGTGATGAGTTCGGCCGGCGGGATGATGCGCAAACCTTTTGGCTCACGCGCTAGATAGCTCGGCACCCAATAGATTTTAGTCGCGCCCTTGAACAAACCCTTGTAGTCGTCCAATATGTAATGCTGCCTCTGGTTAGTCAGCGGTTCATAAATCACCACTAGTTTCTGCTTCGTTTGAGCGGCCATCTCGCGCGCCACACTCATCGCGCCGATGATTTTTTCCGGCGTGTGGGCGTAATCACTGTACAAATTATCAGAAATCTGCTCCATGCGCCGATCGAGGCCAGGAAATCGCTCCAAAATCTCCAACAATTTATCGAGCGGCTCGCCCGTTATTTCAGCCACCGCGTTCGCCACTAACCAAGCGTCCATGCGATTGTAATGCCCAATCAATTTTATCCGATCGATCTGCGGCTCGTTTGCATCCAAAACCCTGACTCGCTCGAGCTCGCTCAAACTCAGGTCATCAAAATCATTCTGCCAGATAAAAGTCTCGGCCGATTGCCCGATAAACTCACGAAAAGCTGAGCGGTAATCTTCGCGCGTCGGGAAAATTTCTTGATGATCGTAGGCCACGCCGGAAATGAGGCTAAGCGCCGGACGAAAAGCCAAGAAATTGCGATCAAACTCGTCGGCTTCGTAAATAAAATACTTAGACTCGGGATCGTATTTACCCATATCGGCAAAATTAGTTTTGGCCGGCAACAGATAGGAGATCGGACGATTTAGCTCCTGCATCAAGAAAACCGTCATTGCCACTGTGGTCGTCTTGCCATGAGTCCCAGCGATGGCGATCATGTCAAGTTTTTTCTCATCCAAAATAAAGTTCAGTAGCTCGTCGCGTTTGCTGATTCTAATTCCATGCTCACGGGCGAATCGGAGCTCCGGCGCGCCGGGATTTTCGAGCGTCACAGCCGAAGAACAAACCAACCAATCAATCGGCGCTTCGGCGTGCATACGGGTGATATTTTCGGTCGTCTGACCGATGTGGATATCAGAAAGGCCATGCTCGCGCAAATAGGCAACATAGCTCGAATCTTGCTTGTCTGAACCGATCACCGCATGTCCGGCTTGGTGGGCGATCTCGGCCAGCGGCGCCATACCCGCACCCCCGATACCGGAAATAAAAATCTTCATATGTCTATTGTATCATGGTATAATGTACCAGATATGAAAGGGTGGCGACGTAACCGTAGGGACGATCCGGATCGCGGCGGCAAAGTGCGCTTTGATCGGCGAATCCTCAAGTTTCTAAAACACATTAAAACCTGGCAACTATTGATCATATTGCTACTTTTCATTATGCTAGCGGCGATTTTTCTCCGACTAAACAATCTCGGTATGGTGGATCGTCGGGAAGCTCTGATTGAGGCCGACAAAACCGGTGAGATTGTCGAGGTACAGGAGGCGGCCAAAAACTTGCAAAATTTCGTTTCTCGCCATATGAACACTTCCACCGGTCGAGTGGCGTTGCAGACCCTATATTCCGCCGCTTTTGACAAAATCGTCGAAGCTAACAAAATGCCAGAGGTCGAGGGCGGCGATTACCAGGGCGCCATGACCAAATGTCGTCAAATGTATCCGCGCGGTGGTCAAAATTGGGCAAACTGCGTGGCTGACGCGGTCGGTGTATCGGAATGGGTGGTACCCGACGAGCCATTTCCATCGCCCGACGCCTATTATATCGACTATGTGTCGCCGCGCTGGAGTTTTGACTTGGCCGGTGTCTCGGTTTTGGTCTGTTTTATCTTGGTCGCGGCAATCGTTTTGCGCCTGATTCTTATCATTATTTTGAAAATTATCCTCAAATTCAAGTATCGAACTACCTGAAATTAACAGAGGTACAACAGGGAAAACGTAAAAAATACATCAAAAGAAGGGTTGACAGTGGTACCGCAAGTAGTGTAGTCTGGGGTGGTAAGTAAAAATAAGGAGGAGAGTTTATGGCAACTTACACACACACCAACTCTAAGGGGGTAAAATACTACCTGCACTGTAAGGATGTCACACTTCGTGGCGGTCGCGAGCAACGAATTTACTTCTTTGCTAAAGTTGAGGGCGGCAAGGGTACTCCATGCGATCTACCAGCTGGCTACGAAGTGGTTGAAAATCCACGCAACGGTTTCCTGACCATCAAGAAAATCAGGAAATAGTAACTAGTCCAAACAAAATCTACCCCGTCTGATGGCGGGGTATTGATTTTTTAGTGAAAATAAGCCTGGTGCGGGTGGTTGGGATTGAACCAACGGCCAATCGGTTATGAGCCGACTGCTCTAACCACTGAGCTACACCCGCATGCTCAAATATTATAACATGAGGAAACGAGAGAAAAATAGACGCGTATATTTTTCCGAGTGACGAAATGTTGTGTTACTTCGGTAGAAATAACATAACATGGTATAATAGTCGTATGCTCAGTGATCTTAAAAAACATTTGACTCTCAATAATATAGTGCTAGTCGTTGCGCTGCTGTTGGCGCTTAGTTGGGCTTGGTCGACGATTAATGTGCTATCGAGGAACTACGATCTCGAACGCCAAGTCGAGCAGGCGCGCCTGGACACTGACATTATGAAACTGCAGAATGAGAATTTGAGATTGGAACAAGTTTATTACAAGACCGACGAGTACTTGGAGCTGTCGGCGCGAAAGTTGCTAAACAAAGCTCGCCCAGGCGAACACCTCGTGATGTTGCCGCATACCGAGACGACCTCAACTACTCCCACGGCCGTGCCAGTAGTCGAAAAATCCAACTTTGAGCAGTGGATGGATTTTCTCTTTGGTCGTCGCTCGTGATGTGCTAAAATAGAATCATGCGAAAACAGTCCGGCTTTACTATTATCGAGCTTTTGATAGCCTTTGTTGTCCTGGCGACCTTAGCGATATTTTTCGCTGTCCAGCGTCACGATCTCGAAATCGCCCAACGCGACCAAGCTCGCAAAACGGCGCTCAATGCCATGTATTACAATCTAACAGAAGTTTTTTATGCAGAAAACAAATATTATCCCGAGACAATTGGCCGCGGCAACCTAAAGGCCATGGATCCGGCGTTGTTTACTGATCCGGGCGGGGTTACATTGAACGGCAACAAATGTACATATACTAATGCAGACGGGGAGCAAACGGATGACGGCGATTGCGACTATCGCTACACGCCATCTGATTGTAACGAAAAAGGCGAGTGCCAAAAATTCAAACTAACCGCTAGCATGGAAGCCGAAGCCGAATACACCCGAAATTCGCCCTAAAAAACAGATTAATGACGATATTTAATCGGTGATTTTTCATCTACTATTTGGACGACATGGTTGGCGACTTTGAATTGTTCCTCGGGTCGCGCCACAAAAGTAAAAACATAAGTATGCTCGTCACCAACTGTTGATAGGCGAATCGTACCATAATTAAATAGCATCTGGACGATGCCGTTCTGGGTAAAGCTACAATCTTCGATGTGATCAATTTCAACATTCTGGGCGCGATAAGAAAATGGTGTGAGCTGGATGCGAGAAAAAATCCGCTCGTTAGTGACGATAAAAATATTTCGGCGAAAAACGTAGTGACCGGTCGCGCCACCAGCCAGACAAAGAATACCTAGACCAACCACGATCATGAACATAATAAAAGGATCAACATCGGCGATGCTCACCATAGCGGCCGCAAAGAGAGCAATCACCGCAAAACTGGCGATGGCAACCGCCCAAATCATGACCAATCCCCAAATGGTGCGCTGGATGTCGATCACCACATACTCGGTATCAGAAAACTGAATTTCCGGATAAAGCCGCACCGAATCGTCATGTTTGACTTGTAGCTCCGGCGTCAATTTATCACTAGAATTAGGCTCACTATCCATAAAGTCCATTTTAACATAGCTTGTCTTTTTTCCGCACTATAGTGTAAAATATCAGTTATGAAAAAGCTCATGCTTATTATTGCGGCCTTGGTTTTGGTGGCTATGCCGTTGCCGGCCAGCGCCCAAGGAAGCGGGGAACTGCCGGAACTAACCGAAGAAGTCTACATCAGCGAGGTATTCGTCGGCACAGAAAAATATATCGAACTATACTTCAACGAAGACGTCATAGCGAGCGATTATTTTATAATGACCACATCGAACGCCGGCACGATGTCGACGGGCTACTCGTTGGGCAATATCGATGTTTCGGCCGGCACATATTACATCGTCGACAGTGACAACGTGACATCAAGAAGCGGATTGTCTCTGACCAATCCGGTTGGTTTTAGGACAGTTTGGCTGTGTCGTGGCAACCAAACCAGCGATAAACAGAATTGCTATGACAAGAAAAGTGAAAATTTTATCGATCAATTTGCATATAATCGTCTCGATAGCGATCAGGAAACAGCTAGTTGGTCGCGCGATTTCGTGGCCTATCTGTCGGGTTTGACGACCGAGCTGACTATCAAGAAATCTCATAAAACTCCCGGCCTAGAGAACTCCTTTCCAGCCGCTCAGTCCGACCCTGGCGGCACTGAACCGCCTGATGCGTCGCCGCACTGCGCGGCCTTGCAACTATCGGAGATTTCGACCAATGAACAGTGGATCGAGCTCTATAATGATTCGGATCAAACTATTCAATCGGACGATTTGGCGGATTGTGTGCTAGCCGTGCAATACGGCGACAAAACCCCGCCCGACATGAGTCGTTATAAAATAGGGTTAGATCAATATCTCGACGCGGACGTGATCGAACCGTATTCTTATACGGTGATCGATGTCGGTGCGACCGCCGGACTCAGTTTGCCGAAATCCGTCACTAATCGTTTGATCCTGATCCACGATGCAGGTAGCGACTACGCGTCGGCCGTCTATAGCACCGCCAAAACTAATACGTCACTAGCCTATTTTGCCGATGGCTGGAAAGTGACTTTTGCGCCAACCAAAGGCACCGAAAATATTTACCAGCAATATCAGACTTGCGAGGAAGGCAAGCGTATCAACGAGAAAACTGGCAATTGCGTCAAGGATCCCGATCCGCCGGCCGAATGCGCCGAAGGACAATTTCGCAACCCCGCGACTGGACGTTGTAAAAAATACGACACGGATAAAACTTTGGCGGATTGCGCCGAAGGTCAGTTTAGAAATCCTTTGACTAACCGCTGTAAAAAAATTGCTAGCGACAAAGGATTAGCGGAGTGTCCAGAAGGTCAATTTAGGAATCCCTTGACCAATCGTTGTAAAAAGATCGCCACGGCGGACGATAAACTCAAACCTTGCGCGGAAGGGTGGGAGAGAAATCCCGAAACCAACCGTTGTCGCAAAAAAGTTTCAACCGAACCGGCCGCGTTCGCCGTGCAACCGGGTGATCCGACCGGCGGGAGCCTGACGGCACTGCTGGCTAGCGTGGGTGTTGTGCTTTTGACAACTATCGTTGTTCTATTCCAATTTCGCATGGAAATCGCCAATTTGATGCGTCGACTGATGCCGAAACGTGTTAAAATAGGAGCAACGAGCGAATAAAATGAACATCCTGTTCATTTTATTCCGAGTGCGAGTGTTTTTTCTGTGATAAAATGAGTGTATGAAAGTGATTGGCATTGACCCCGGTACCGGCCGTTTGGGTTTTGGCGTGATTGATTTTTCGCCTAAAAATCCGCCCAAGGTTATCGATGCGGGCGTGATTACGACGCCGGCGCATACGCCGCTCGATCAGCGTTTACTCGACATTTACGACTCCTTGACCGAGATTGTCGAGGCGACCAAACCCGATGTCATGTCGATCGAAAAGTTGTTTTTTGCCCGCAACATCACGACGGCAATTTCCGTGTCGCACGCTCGCGGTGTGGCCATGTTGACGGGCGCCCGGGCGGGTCTAGTCATCGCCGAATACACGCCGCTCCAGATCAAGCAAACTTTGACCGGCTACGGCCGCGCCGATAAAAAGCAGATTCAGGAAATGGTGCGGGTTTACCTGGGGCTGAAAACTGTGCCGAAACCGGACGACTGCGCCGATGCGCTGGCGGCGGCGATCACGCACGATTTGATGATGCGCGTCTAATCAACAAAAACACGGCGGCTGCGCCGTAAGCCAACGACCAAAATATCGAATTCGCTAGGGTTGTCGCGGTATAGGAACTAACTACGACTGCCAATAAAGCATAACGCACCGCATTTGTTGACCACGTAAAAACACTTTCGTCGAACGGACGGCGATAAGTGTTGCGAAGTGCCGGTATAAAACCGCTAAATTGCGCGATGGTAATTAGGATAACCGATACTAGCGGCTGGCCGACGATCAGCCACGCGCCGAGTGCCAACAATGAAATTATGAAACAGAACATGTCGCCTTTGGTGATGGTAGCTTTTGCGCCCGTATGTAGGCTGGACACAATAATTATGATGTTGATTATCAAAATAAACAGCGTTAACCAAGTAGCGTAACCGCCGCCGTTAGAGAACAAAACAGCGACCATAACGGATGTAACAGCCGTCCACGCCAACCAAGTGATCAGATGCGGCCTGATTTTGCCTTTGAATATCCCGCGGACGTAGGGGACATAAGCCACCAAGATCAAAATTATACCGATGACAAAAGCGATCAATTTCATGACGGCTTCATTATATGTCGGGCATGGGGGGGGGTGTCAAGCTTTTGGTATAAAAAGTGATGCCGCGCGAGATACGCTAGAGGCCATGATATAATAGACTCATGAGCGACGATATTCACAAAATTGCGATTTTCCGGCGAAAGGAAATCCGCCGTGTTATCCACGATGGAGAGTGGTGGTTTGTGATGAGCGATGTAATTGTGGCGTTGACTGATTCGGCTGACCCAGCGCAGTATCTAAAGAGACTGCGCTTGCGTGACAAGGAGCTGGCCGACCTAATGAAGCCTGTGGAAAAAGGGGCGGTACAATTTGTACCCCCCCTTGCCTTGCAATTCGATACCGATGGCGGTCTGCAAAAACTACCCTGCTGGCACACAGAAGGCATTTTTCGTCTCATCCAATCAATCCCCAGTAAAAAAGCCGAGCCATTCAAGCGTTGGCTAGCGCGGGTTGGCTATGAGCGCATCCAAGAAATCGAAAATCCCGAACTGGCGCAGAAGCGAATGAAAGCATTATATCGCGCCAAAGGTTACGATGACGCTTGGATAGAACGCCGGGTACGCGGCATTGCTATACGACAAGAATTAACAGATGAGTGGCAAAAGCGTGGTGTGGACGACGAGCGTGATTTTGCGATTCTGACAGCAGAGATTTCGAAAGCAACATTTGGCATCACTCCTTCTGAATATAAAAAGCTGAAAGGACTGAAGCGCGAGAACCTGCGTGATCACATGAACGATTTGGAGCTGTTGTTTACACAACTTGGCGA